>DMKG01000150.1:5747-7965 GCA_003454415.1 Alphaproteobacteria bacterium | reverse complement strand
GGACTCAACGCAGCTAGGGGACAGCGATCTCGCCACCCATGTGGAGCGCACGCAGCGCCTGGCGAAGGGGGAGACGCTGGCGGCGGTCACGGGCGATTTCGCCGCCCGGCTGGGAATCGCCGCGCGCATCCTGCCCATGAGTAATGATCCCGTCCGCACCCTGATTCACACCGATGGCGGCGCGCTTGCCTTTCAGCATTATTTCGTAAGGGACAAATGCGCGCCGCAGGTCACCGGCTTCAGCTTTGCGGGCGCGCAGCATGCGCAGCCGGCGCCGGGGGTCGTGGAGGCCCTCTCCAGTCCGGAGCCCGTCTGCATCGTGATCTGTCCTTCCAATCCCTTTGTCAGCATCGATCCCATTCTGGCGGTTCCCGGCATAAGGGCGGCGCTGATCGCAGCCACCGGCCCGGTGATCGCGGTCTCCCCCATTGTCGGGGGCCGCGCCATCAAGGGGCCCACCGCCAAAATGATGCAGGAACTGGCCATACCCCAGACGGCGGAGGCGGTGGCGGCGCATTATCAGGGCCTTCTGGACGGGTTCATCCTCGATCAGGAGGATGCGGATATGTTGCCGCAAATCGGCGCGGCGGGTCTTTCCTGCCGTTGCGTGCAAAGCGTGATGCAGAATCTGCAAGATAAAGTGGAACTGGCGGCGAATGTGCTAGACTTTGCCGCACACTTGTAATCCAGCAGGAAAGACCCCCATGCGGGCCATCTGGGCCATCGTCCCCATCAAGGATTTAAGCCGCGCCAAGCAGCGTCTGTCCGGCCTGCTGAGCGAAGCCGAACGCCGCGCGCTGGGGCTCGCCATGCTGGAAGACGTATTGACGGCGTTGCGCCAGTCCCGCGCACTTTCCGGTATTCTGGTGGTGACCGGTGACCGGGATGCGGAAAGTCTGTCGCATGATCTGGGCGCGCGCATTCTTCCCGAACCGGACGCGCCGGGGCTGAACCCCGCTGTCGCCAGCGCTGTCCGGCTGCTGGCGCAGGAAAAGACCGGCGGCGCCTGTATCGTGCATGGCGACGCGCCCCTGATGAAAGCGGATGAAATCGACCGGCTGGCGGCCGTGCTGGACACGTCCCCCGCCATGGCGATCGCACCCGATGCGGCGGGAGGCGGCAGTAATGGTCTGGCCTTGAGCCCCCCGGATCTGATAAGCTTTCACTATGGCGCAAACAGCTTCCAGCGTCATTTGCAGGAGGCGGCGGCGCGGGGGATAACCCCGCATGTCCTGCAGCTTCCCGGTCTGGCCTTCGATATTGACGCGCCAGATCAATTGTTCACCCTTGCCGCGGCCGGGGGCGTTACGCGGGCGCAGGAATTTTTACGCAGTCTGCGTCTTGAATCCCGTACCCATCGGCCCGCACAGAGCGTAAGATGACCTCATGAACCAGCCACACCCCCTTATGCCCCACCAGCTTTGCGCGGAAGAGGCGCTGGCGCTGGCGGAACGGCGCGACACTCCGAAACTGATGGCGGAAGCCGCGAGGCTGCGCGATATTGGCCATGGCGGCCTGGTTTCCTATTCCCGCAAGGTGTTCATCCCGCTGACCCATTTGTGCAGGGACGTCTGCCATTACTGCACCTTCGCCAAACCGCCGAAGAAGGGAGAGACCGCCTATCTGACGCCGGAACAGGTGCTGGAAATCGCCCATATGGGCGCCGCCGCCGGATGCACGGAGGCGCTGTTCACCCTGGGGGACAAGCCCGAATTGCGGTATCAGGCGGCGCGCGACGGCCTGGCGCGGCTGGGATATGACAGCACCCTCGGCTATCTGGAGGCGATGGCGGCGCTGGTGCTGCGCGAAACGGGCATCCTGCCCCATCTCAACCCGGGGCTGATGAACGCCGAAGATCTGGCCCGGCTGCGCAAAGTGTCGGCAAGCATGGGCATCATGTTGGAAAGCGCTTCTCCACGGCTGATGCAGAAAGGCATGCCGCATCATGGTTCGCCGGACAAGGAGCCGGCGGCGCGCCTGGCCTGCCTCGCCGAAGCCGGACGCGCCCGCGTGCCCTTCACCAGCGGAATTCTGATCGGCATCGGCGAAACCCGGCGTGAGCGCATCGAGGCGCTGCTGCGCTTGCGCGATCTGCACGACGCCCACGGGCATATCCAGGAGATCATCATCCAGAATTTCCGCGCCAAGCCGGACACGCGGATGGCGAACGCGCCGGAGCCGAATACCGACGATCTGCTCTGGACCATATGGTCCAGAG
>DMKG01000150.1:5383-5517 GCA_003454415.1 Alphaproteobacteria bacterium | reverse complement strand
GCTGACGATCTGCTCTGGACGATTGCGGTGGCGCGGATCATTTTCGGCCCGCACATGAACATCCAGGCGCCGCCGAATCTGACCCCTGGCGCGCTGACGCCGCTGATCCGCGCGGGCATCAATGACTGGGGCGG
>DMKG01000150.1:4920-5169 GCA_003454415.1 Alphaproteobacteria bacterium | reverse complement strand
GCGGGCATCAATGACTGGGGCGGCGTATCGCCGGTTTCAGCTGATTTCGTCAATCCGGAAGCGCCCTGGCCACAGATCGGGCGTCTTTCCCGCGAGACGGCGGCGGCAGGAAAACATCTGGTGGCGCGGCTGCCGCTTTATCCGGCCTATATGCGCGACAAGGAACGCTGGCTGGATAGCGCCCTGCATACAAGGGCGCTGCAATTGCAGGACAGCGAAGGCTTCGCCCGGAACGATGGCTGGTCCCCC
>DMKG01000150.1:4404-4714 GCA_003454415.1 Alphaproteobacteria bacterium | reverse complement strand
CCCGGAACGATGGCTGGTCCCCGGGGGAGCAGACGGATCCGCCCCCGGAAGAGCTTGCCCGCGTCAGGGGCCCGGAAAAAGAGCAGGCTGGAAAAACCATCCGTCTGCTGATCGACAAGGCGCATGGCGGCGAAGGGCTGAGCGAGGCGGAGATCATACGCCTGTTTCAGGCGCGCGGCCCCGATTTCGCGGCTGTTTGCGCCGCCGCCGATGCGCTGCGCAGGGAAGTCAGCGGCGACGTGGTGCGCTATGTGGTGAACCGCAATATCAACTACACCAATGTGTGTTATTTCAAATGCCAGTTCTGCGC
>DMKG01000150.1:1969-4172 GCA_003454415.1 Alphaproteobacteria bacterium | reverse complement strand
TGCCAGTTCTGCGCCTTTTCCAAGGGAAAGCTGAGCGAAAACCTGCGCGGCCGCCCCTACAATCTGGACCTGGACGAAATCCGGCGCCGCACCGCGGAAGCCTGGTCGCGTGGCGCGACCGAAGTCTGCCTGCAGGGCGGCATCCACCCGGAATTCACCGGACAGAACTATATCGATATCTGTCACGCGGTGAAACAGGCGGCGCCTGATATGCATATTCATGCCTTCTCACCGCTGGAAGTCTGGCAGGGCGCCGCCACCCTGAACCTGCCGCTGGGTGAATTTCTCCGTCGGCTGATGGAGGCGGGGCTGGGCTCGCTGCCCGGTACGGCGGCGGAAGTGCTGGATGACGAGGTTCGCGCCATTATCTGCCCGGACAAGATCGCCACCGCCGAGTGGCTGGAGGTGATGGAGACCGCCCATGGGCTGGGGCTACGCTCTACCTCCACCATCATGTATGGGCATGTGGATGGGCCGCTGAACTGGGCGCGGCATTTGCTGCGCCTGAGGGAGTTGCAAGCGCGCACCGGCGGCTTCACCGAATTCGTGCCGCTGCCCTTCGTGCATATGGAGGCGCCGCTCTATCTCAAGGGCCGGGCGCGCAAAGGACCGACCTTCCGTGAGGCGGTGCTGATGCATGCCGTGGCGCGTCTGGCGCTGCACCCGCATATCCGGAACATTCAGGCCAGCTGGGTCAAGATGGGGCCGGAAGGGGCCATTGCCTGTCTGCAGTCGGGCGCCAATGACATGGGCGGCACGCTGATGAATGAAACCATCACCCGCGCAGCCGGGGCGGCCCATGGCCAAGAGACGGCCCCCCAGGAAATGGAGGCGCTGATCACCCGGGCAGGCCGTATTCCAGAGCAGCGCAATACTGTTTATGGCGCAGTGGAGCGCGCCCGCACCCTCGCCTCGTTCCAGCCCGCGCCCCTGAGCGCGCCCGTCAACACGCCTGCCGTCAAATATGAACGGGGCGCAGGCAGATAGGCCCGTGTGGCGCGCATCACAAATCGGGTGATTAACCGGGCTTAACCATAAGTCCGGCTTGCATGCGCCAGCCATAAGGCTAGAGTTAAGGCATATTATACATATGCATAACCGGCAGGCCTGACATGAATTTGACCGCTATATCCCTCACTCGCCTTCCAGCCCCACAATTGGCCCCCCGATTCCGGGAAAAGAACGCCATCTGCCTCGACGTCAGCGCGCAGCCTGCGCCAGTTCTTTCCGCCAGGCGGCAAACCCCATTCGCGCATCAGTCCGCGTTATATCTGATCGCGCAAATCAATTCAGATGACCGGACGTCCGGCTTTCGCGATCCGGCTATGGTGGCGCAATCCTATCAGACCAGAGAGGATGTGACCGGCGCCGCCGGTTTCGCCGCCCGCGTTTAAGAGGTTCTACCGGCCGGCAGGCGGTGCAAGCATCCGGCGCAGCGCCGCCATTTCCTGTTCAAGACTGGCGAGCCTCGCCTCCAGCGCGCCGATGCGCGCCAGCGCCTCCGCTTTTTCCCCCAGAGCGGTCTGAGCCCCGGGGAGCGGGGTCGCGACTCCGCCATATCTGGCGATGTCCTGCACGCTCACACCGAGGAGTTCGGCCAGCAGGAGCACCTCCCGCGCGCTGATTTCGCGCTGGTCCTTCCACATGTCCTCGATTTCTTCGGGATGCAGACCCAGAATGACGGCCAGCGACGGCCGGTCGAGGCCGCGCTCGCCCAGCCTGGCATCGAACCATTCCTGATCAAAGAATAACGCCATTCCCGCACCATAAGAAATTTCACACCCCGTCTCAACCGCGCTATAAACCGGCGACAGGATTTATCTTTTCCACACAGGTGCAGCAATGATCAGGGCGGTGATCTGGGATTTTGGAGGGGTGCTGACCAGCAGCCCGTTTGAGGCGTTCAACCGGTATGAGGCGGCGAATCATCTGCCGGCGAATTTCATCCGCGGCGTGAATACAGTCAATCCCGACGCCAATGCCTGGGCGCGCTTCGAGCGCAGCGAGATTTCAATGAGCGAGTTTGATGCGCTGTTCGCAGAAGAGAGCGCCGCGCGTGGATACAGAATTCCCGGCCGCGATGTGGTGGCGCTGCTGGGCGGGGACGTGCGCCCGGAAATGGCGGCCGCGCTGCGCCATTGCGCCGCCCGCTACCGGGTTGCCTGCATCACCAATAATGTGCGTGCGGGCAGGGGACCGGGCG
>DMKG01000150.1:0-1796 GCA_003454415.1 Alphaproteobacteria bacterium | reverse complement strand
ATAATGTGCGTGCGGGCAAGGGACCGGGCATGGTGCTGGACGAAAAAAGGGCGGGGGATGTGCGGGCGGTCATGGCGCTTTTCCATCATATCGTGGAATCAAAGCGCGCCGGCGTGCGCAAGCCCGATCCGCGCATTTACCTCATGTGCTGCGAGGCGCTGGATGTGCGCCCGGAACATGCGGTCTATCTCGATGATCTGGGCATAAACCTGAAGCCCGCCAGGGAATTGGGCATGCGCACCATCAAGGTCGGCGAGCCGCAGGCGGCGCTCGCCGAACTGGAGGCCATATTGGGCCACTCCGTACGGGATTAGCTGCCCGGAGGCGGCTCTTTCGGAAGATGCGCAGGCTGCAGCGCGATCCCCTGATCGCCAAACAGCACCACCTGATCATTGGCCCCTTCAGCGACATTGGTCAATCCGGTGCGTGAGGGACGGATGACCGTCGTGAAGCTCTCTCCATTATCGCTGCTATAAGAGACCGTGCCCGCCAGCCCGACCGCGACGATGACGCCGTCGGAAAGCTGAACGCCGCCGCCATAGGATTGATCGGCGCCGGTGGCGGACTGTTCCCAGGTGTTTCCGAAATCATCGGACCGGAAAATATGTCCCCGCATCCCCAAAGCCAGAATGCGGCCGGTCTTGGTGACCATCCCGCTCCAGAATGAACCCCTGTAGGGAAGATTGAGGATTTCCCAGGTTTTGCCGGCATCGCTGGAACGGAAAAAATTGCCGGCTTCGGAGGCGATCAGCACCTGTGTCTGTCGGTCCGGCCCCCAGAAGATCATGTTCAGATGGGGCTCTTCGAACTCCTCCAGTTCTTCCTCAAGGACCGGACGGTTTTCCCACGTCTTTCCCCCATCAAAGGTTTCCAGCATGAAGCTGAAGGATCCCGCCGCTATTCCGTGTTCACTGTTTGCAAACCACACGGTCAGCAAAGGGGTCTCTGCAGGCGGATCGGAGTATTGCATTTCCCAGGTTTCGCCGCCATCCTGCGTGTGAAGGATAATCGTGTCATGGCCGACGGCCCAACCGTGTTTGTCATCGGTAAAGTAGACCGAAGTCAGGGTCGTGCGTGTGGGCACTTTCTGCGCCTGGCGCCAGGTCAGCCCCTTGTCGTCGGAAAGAACGATATGTCCCCAATTGCCAACGGCCACCAGACGGTCTCCCGCCTTGGCTACGCCGAGCAATAGCGTCTCGGTCGCAAGTTCAGTGGGCAAAGCGTATTCTATGGGGGCCTTTTCCGGAGGATTCTGTCCCATTATATTTTCCGCCTGAACAGCAGGCGAAGCAGTAAGAGCGGCCGTGAAAAGAATAGCTGGTAACAGACTTGCGCGACCCCGGTTTGTTTTTTTACCTTGCATGATCTTCCCCGTTAGACACATTTCCTGGTTAGCCGTTTCTTTTTTATCAAGCCCCGCACCAGACGGCCTTCAGTTCCGCACGGACCCGGGATGTTGTAACTGATGCCAGCGGCAGATTCCAATCAAATGCGTAAACACTCACGTTTTTTGACCCGGCCGGCCTTGTGTGTCCGGTTTGAAATACGCCATCCAGTAAGGCTTGGTTGTGAGCGTGTTTCAAAGCCTTAAATCACACTAAAAACTAGTATTTGCTGTCGCCCCCTGAATGTGAAATTCGTCTGGCTGGACCGGGCGAATGGGGCGGTCTGCAGAGTCGGGCCCCTTGCGTGTAAAAACGCCCGGAGAAGCGATTTTCTCCGGGCGTTTCTTACGCCGATAGGCTGTGCGTGTCAGAAGGCGTAAGCGATGTTGATGGAGGCGAAGTCGCGGTCGT
>DMKG01000297.1 GCA_003454415.1 Alphaproteobacteria bacterium | reverse complement strand
CACCCACCAACCCCCCCCCCCCCCCCGCCCCCCCCCCCCCCCCCCCCCCCCCCCCCCGTTTTTTTTTTTTTTTTCGTGATCCTGCTCGAGGTGGGGACGGCTACCGGGGTGATGCGTCTGTTTGACCGGTTTGATCTGATCGCGCCGCAAAGCAGTCTGGGCTCGCTCATCCGGTTGATCGGCGCGGCCATTGCCTATTATCAGGGCGCAGGACTTGGCGCCTATCTGCTGGTCTGGGGTCTGGCGAATGTCCTGCCCCAGCTTGTCCTGATCCTCATGTGTCTGAGAGAGCTGCGCCGGCACGGGGTGCTGGCGGCGCCCTCCGCAACCGGGCCGGAATCGTCTTCCGTCTGGGCGGCGGACCGTAAGGTATGGGGCTTTGTCTGGTCAACCAATCTCAACAGCAGCCTGCAACTGACCTTTTCGCATTTTGGAACCCTGGCGGTCGGAGCTTTGCTGGGGGCGGGCAGCGCTGCGCTCTACCGTGTCGCGCGTCAATTGTCGGAAGCGCTCACGGCCCCGGTAAAGCTGCTGACGCCAAGCATATATCCCGAACTGGCGCGGCTTTCAGCCCGCAAGGCCATCGCCGAAATGCGCCGCTTCATTCTTCGCGCTTCTTTACTGGCGGGCGTAGTGGCGAGCCTGATGGTGGCGATCCTGATTTTTGCAGGCCCCCTGTTGTTGAACCTGATAGCTGGCCCCAAACTCACCGCCGCATATGGCGTGATGTGCGTGCTGGGCGCGGCGGCGGCGCTGCGTCTTTCGGCCTTTCCCCTGGAGCCGATGCTGATTTCCTCTGGCCTCGCCGGGTCCGCCCTGCGCATACGAATTGGGTCGACACTGGCCTATCTAGTGTTGTTGTTCCTGTTATGTCCACTCCTGGGGCTGGTTGGGGCCGGAATCGCCCTCCTTCTGGCGACATTGGTTAATCTGGCCGGACAGGTCTTTGTTACAGAAAAATTACTTCGCACCAACGCGCCGGCAGCGTAAAAGCATGTCTGGTTCGGGGGATCGGCTTCCTGATCCTTCAGGTAATGATAAAAAAAGAGTTCGAGATGCAGGAAGTCACGAAAGCGGGGTGGTTTCGCCCGGCGGATTTCGCCACCTTGACCGAAGCGCTGGATTACGCCGCCCAGGGACGGCAGGGCTTCAATTTTTATTCTGGACGTGGAGAACTACAGGAGGCGCTGAGCTATTTCGATCTGCGGCGGGCGGCGCTGGATCTTGCCGGACGCATGCTGAAGACGGGGCTGCAGGCCGGGGAAAGGATCGCCCTGATCGCCGAAACCGATGGGGATTTCGTGCGGGCGTTTTTCGCCTGCCAATACGCAGGACTCGTGCCTGTGCCGATGCCGCTTCCCGTGGCGTTTGGGGGCGCCCAGGGTTATGTCAGTCATATACGCCGGATGATGGAGAGCTCAGGCGCCTCGGCGCTTCTTTACCCCGCCATGCTGGAAAGCATGATGCTCCAGGCGTCGGAAGGTCTGCCGCTGAAAGTGGCTGGGACCCTGCGGGCGTTTGACGCTTTTTCCGGAGAAGAGATGGAACTGCCGGAAATATCGCCCGGCCAGCTTTCCTATCTGCAATATTCTTCCGGCAGCACGCGCTTTCCCCTGGGGGTTGCCGTCACCCAGCAGGCCCTGCTCAGCAACTGCAGGGCGATCACCCGGCACGGGCTCAAAACCACGCCCCACGACCGATGCATGTCGTGGCTGCCCTTTTACCATGACATGGGTCTGGTAGGGTTTCTGCTGACGCCTCTGACCACACAGATCAGCGTGGATTATGTAGCCACCAGGGAATTCGCCAGGCGTCCGCTGATCTGGCCGACCCTGATCTCGCGCCACGGCGCAAGCCTTTCCTTCAGCCCGTCCTTTGGTTATGACCTGTGCGCGCGGCGCGCCACCAGCGCCGCCCTTGCCGGGCTTGATCTGTCGCGCTGGCGTGTCGCAGGAATTGGCGGGGACATGATCCGTCCGCAGGTGATGGCGGATTTCGCCGCCCGCTTTGCGGGCAACGGATTTCGCAGGGAATCCTTCGTAGCCAGTTTTGGCATGGCGGAGGCCACCCTCGCCATCAGCTTTGCCCCGCTTTCCACGGGCATAGAGACGGATACGGTCAGTCTCGATCTGCTTGAAGACGCAGGCGTCGCCTCGCCCGCCCTCAACCATGACACCGGAAATGGCGCGGGTGCGGAACGAAGCCGGAGCTTTGTTCTGTGCGGGCCGGTTCTGCCGGAGCACGAGATGGAAATCCGTAATTCTGATGGCGTGGCCCTGGGAGAGCGTCAGGTCGGCCGCCTGTTCGTGCGCGGCCCCAGCCTGATGCGGGAATATTTCGGCAACCCGGAAGAAACCAGCCAGACATTATCCCCGGATGGGTGGCTGGACACAGGCGATCTCGGTTATCTCATCAAGGGTCAACTGGTGATTACCGGGCGGGCGAAGGACCTTATCCTGATCAATGGCCGCAATATCTGGCCGCAGGATCTGGAATGGGCTGTGGAGCATGAAGTGGCGGGTTTGCGAAGCGGCGATGTGGCGGCCTTTTCGCTGGACGGGGGTGTGTCGGAACAAGTGGTCGTGCTGGTGCAGTGCAGGAAGACGGATCCGGCGGGCCGTGCGGAATTACGTCAGGCGGTGAGCGAAGCGCTTCGCGCCAGCGCCGGCCTGGATTGCGAAGTCCGGCTTGTGGCGCCCCATAGTCTGCCCCAGACCTCTTCCGGCAAGCTGAGCCGCACGAAGGCGCGGCAGATCTATCAGGCGGGCGGCTACGATGAGGCGGATTCCACAGTTTCCGTGGCCATTGACGGCGCGCTTCCCCGCCGCGCGGCCGCCAGCCGGTCCTGACCTTGGGGAAACTGGCCGCGGTCACGGGCGCAACCGGCTTTCTTGGCCGTTATCTCGTCCGGGCGCTGGCCTCGCAGGGCTGGCGCGTCCGTATCCTCGCCCGGCGGTTTCCGGTCCATGAGCAGTTTTCCGGGCTGGAGATGGAGGTTGTCCCCGGCGATCTGTCCAGCGTGGAATCGTTAGGCGCCCTGGTGCGGGGCGCCGATCTTGTCGTGCACGCCGCCGGGTTGGTCAAAGCGCGCAAAGCGGCGGATTTTCACAGAGTGAATGTGGAGGGAACCGCCAAACTCGTTGCGGCGCTCAATACATCCGGCCAGGCGGCGCGCCTGCTTCTCGTGTCGTCTATGGCGGCGCGAGAGCCGCAACTTTCCGCCTATGCCGCCAGCAAGCGGCAGGCCGAGGACGTTTTGCGTCAAAACCTCGCCCCCCGGCACGACTGGATCATCCTGCGCCCCTGCGCGGTATATGGACCCTGGGATATTGAAATTCTGCCCCTCTTCCGGGCGGCGAACCGGGGCGTCGCCTTGAGGACGGGGGGAAAGGACGCAAGGATATGTCTCGTGCACGTGTCCGACGCGGCAGGCGCGATCGCAGTCCTTGCCGGCAACGCGCCCCCGCGCAGCCAGTACGAGATCACGGACGCTCGCCGGAAAGGGTATGGCTGGGATGAAATCGCTCTTGCGACCGCAGAAGCGCTTGGCGTGCGTCCGGTCAATCTGTCTTTGCCCGCCTCCCTTGTCCGTCTGGCGGGCGGCGCAGGCAGTCTGATGGCGCGAATCAGTTTAGCCACGCCTATGTTAACCCTGGATAAAGCGCGCGAAATCCTGCACGCAGACTGGGGATCAGATCCTGCGCTGGCGCCGCCAGAGACGCTCTGGACGCCGGAAATCCCTTTGAAATGTGGTTTTCTTAAGACAGTTACATGGTATAAGGGGCAGGGCTGGTTGTAACCTCATACATAAGACCGATTGACCTGATGTAAAAAATCTTAAAAATCAGTCAAATCGAGGTTAACCAGGCGTGGAGGCTCTGTTGAGGGGGGCCGCGCGGGTTTCATTCTTGAGGGTAGGGGCTTTTGGCGCACAAGGCAGACGAGATTGCAGCCCAGATCATTGGGGCGCTTGCCGCAATAGCGCCTGCCAGCGCGCCCTTGTCCGGCAATACCAAAATCGCAAGGGACCTGGGACTGGATTCGGTCGCCATCATGGACTTCATCATGGAGTTGGAAGAGCGGTTTGACATTCTGATTCCCCTTGATCAGATCGCCAATGTGGAAACCATCCAGGATTTAAGCGTGACCATTGAAGCCCTTATGAAAGACGCCGCCTGATGCCGATTTTCGATAAGTTTTCTGATATTCGCGACGCTCTCGGCGCGCTTGCCCAAACTGGCCAGAATCCGCTGTCGGTGCGCTTTGACGAAATCCTTTCACCCGCTGAAGGCGTCGTGGAAAACAGGCGCGTCCTGTTATTCGGCACAAGCAATTATCTGGGCCTGACCTTCGATCCCGATTGCGTGGAAGCGGGTGTTCAGATGCTGCGCAAATCCGGCACCGGCACCACCGGATCCCGCATCGCGAATGGCACTTACGCCGGTCATGCGGCGCTGGAAAAGCAGTTGGCGCAGTTTTACGGCAAACGCTCGGCCATGGTGTTTTCAACCGGATATCAGGCCAATCTCGGATTGATTTCGGCGCTGGCGGGGCGCGAGGATCATCTGCTGATCGATGCGGACAGCCATGCCTCGATTTACGACGCGTGCCGGTTAAGCGCGGCTGAAATCATCCGTTTCCGGCATAATGACGCGGAGGATCTGGCGAAAAGAATCAGCCGCCTGAAAGGCAGGCCCGGCTGCAGGATCATTGTCACGGAAGGCATCTACAGCATGCTGGGGGACGCCGCCCCCCTGCGGGAGATTGCCGCGGTCAAACGCGAAACCGGGGCCTATCTGATCGTCGATGAAGCCCATTCCATGGGCGTATTGGGGAACCGCGGACGCGGTCTGTGTGAAGCCGCGGGCGTCGAGGCGGATGTGGATTTCGTTGCCGGCACCTTCAGCAAAAGTCTGGGCGCGGTTGGCGGTTTCGCGGTCTCCGATCTGGAGGGCTTCGATCTTTTGCGCGTCGCCAGCAGGCCCTATATGTTCACGGCCTCCCTGCCGCCTTCGATCATCGCATCCGTCTCCGCGGCGCTTCACAAGATTTCCTCCGATCCGGCCTTGGGGCGGAAAGTCAGGGATAATGGATTGCGGTTTTACCGGGGTCTTGCCCGCCAGGGTTTTGAACTTGGCCCTTCGCCCAATCCGGTGGTGGCCATCAAAATGCCGGACCGGGAAATGGCGGTTGAGTTCTGGAAACAGCTTCTGAAAGAGGGGGTTTACCTCAATCTGGCCTTGCCCCCAGCCACGCCCTCCAGCCTGGCTTTGCTGCGCGCCAGCGTCAACGCCGTACACAGCGACGAGCACATCGACCGCGCCATCGCCGCCATTACGAGGGTGGGCCAGCGGCTGGGAATGATCGCCCCGCAAGCGTCCGCCGTTAATGGCGCCAAAATCCCCCTGCCGGCGGAATAGACGGGGCTCCGCGTTCAATCCGGTTTTCGGCCGAAACTGTTCTTGCAATCGGTTTTATCAAACTAGTATACTAGATTAAACCGCTAACGCAATGTTATGCTGCCGGACAGGCAATCCGGCCAAATGGCTGGAAACACAGAGACGCCTCCAGCAGAACGACAGAATCCAGCACCTGCAGAATTAAGAAATAAAACCACCAGAGGACGGAAGCCATGTCAGAATCCCAGGAAAAAAGATCAGAAAAAGAGCAGGAACTTCTCGACCTTCAACGCGGGCAGTTATACAAGACGCCGCCCTCCGCAAAAAAACCGCAGGAATATTACGAAGCCATCAAGCAGAAATTCGCCGAAGAGCGTGATCTGCGGCTGAAATACAAGCCCAAAGGCACGAACGAATATATTTATGAACTCGAAGGCGATCTTGCGCGGTATGAGATCGACACTTTTGGCGGTGAGCCCGAGCCCCGCGCGCCCATCAACGACACGGTGGAATGCCTGTTCATCGGCGGCGGATTTTCAGCGCTGCTGGCCTCCGCCAAACTTCGCGAATATGGGGTCGAAAGCATCAGGATCGTGGAGCGCGGCGCCGATGTCGGCGGC
>DMKG01000101.1 GCA_003454415.1 Alphaproteobacteria bacterium | reverse complement strand
GTCGCCGTTTCGGGCACCACATGATCCATGTAGTAGCGGCCAGTCTTGATCTTCGTTTCGTACCAGGCCCTGTCGCCATCCTTTGCGGCGGCAAGCTTGTCCTGCGCGACCTTCACCATCTTCGCCCACATGAAGGCGAGGCCGGTGACGCCGAAGAGATGCATATAGGGCGTGGAACCGGCGCCGGCGTGATCGGGGTTCTGGAGCGCATTTTCCATGAACCACATGGTCGCCGCTTCGAGGTCCTTGCGCGCGCGGGCGAGCGGCTCGACGAAGGGCTTCATCTTCTCGTCGCCCTCATTCGCAGCAACGAAATCGTCCACCGCTTTGAAGAAAGCGAAGACGGCCCGGCCGCCATTGGAGGCAAGCTTGCGGCCAACGAGATCGAGCGCCTGAACGCCGTTCGCGCCCTCATAGATCATGGCGATGCGCGCATCGCGCACGAACTGCTCCATTCCATGTTCCGTGATATAGCCATGGCCGCCATAGACCTGCTGCGCGTTCACGCAATGCTGAAAGCCCTGATCGGTCAGATAGGCCTTCACCACAGGGGTCAGAAGCGCCAGAAAATCCTCCGCCCGCTCCGCCTCCTGACCCTGGCTGCGCTGGATGTCCGCCTGGCAGGCGACCCACAGGTAAAAGGCGCGCGCGCCTTCGTTGAAGGCTTTCTGATTCATCAGCATACGGCGGATATCCGGATGCACGATCAGAGGATCGGCCGGCTTGTCCGGCGCCGCGGGCCCGGCAAGTGCGCGGCCCTGCAGCCGCTCCCGCGCATAGATCACCGCATTCTGATAGGCGGTTTCCGATATTGAGAGGCCCTGCAACCCCACGCCGAGGCGCGCCTCGTTCATCATGGTGAACATGGCGCGCATGCCCTTATGCGCCTCGCCCACCAGATAGCCGGTGGCGCCATCGTAATTCAGCACGCAGGTGGCGTTGCCGTGAATGCCCATCTTCTCCTCGATGGCCCCGCAGCTCACCTGATTGCGGGCGCCCAGGGAGCCATCCGCATTCACCAGGATTTTCGGCACGACGAACAGGGATACCCCCTTGATGCCCTCGGGCGCGCCTGCGATCTTCGCCAGCACAAGATGGATGATGTTTTCCGCAAGGTCGTGTTCGCCAGCGGAAATGAAAATCTTCTGACCACTGATTTTATAGCCGCCGTCCGCCTGCGGCTCGGCCCTTGTGCGCATCAGCCCCAGATCGGTGCCGCAATGCGGCTCGGTCAGGTTCATCGTGCCTGACCATTCGCCGGAAACAAGCTTCGGCAGATAGGTCTTTTTCAGCTCCTCCGATCCATGCCGGCGCAGCGCCTCATAAACGCCGTGGGTAAGGCCAGGATACATGCCAAAGGCCATATTGGCGGAGGTGATCATTTCATTGAAGGCCATGGAAAGCACAACCGGCATGCCCTGCCCGCCATAGGCCGGATCACAGGCGAGGCCCGGCCAGCCGCCCTCGACGAAAGTCCTGTAGGCGGCCTTGAAACCCTCTGGCGTGCTCACCGAACCATCGTCATGGCGGGTACAGCCCTGGCTATCCCCCACGCGGTTGAGGGGAAGCAGAACCTCCTCGCAGATTTTCGCGCCTTCCGCCAGCACCGCCTCGATCAGATCGGGACCGGCCTGGGCATAGGCGGCCAGATTGCTGAGCCGCTCCAGTTCAAGCACTTCACGCAGGATGAAACTGAACTCTTTCAACGGCGCCTGATAGACGGGCATGGCGTCATTCTCCTCTGGCCGGAAGGAAGCATCGCCATAATAACCGCGCCGGGTTAAGATTTCTTCCTAAATTCCGCTCACGCTTCCTGCATTTCCTTGAGGATCGACAGGGCGGCGGCGCGGGGATCTTCCGCCCTCAGCACCGGACGGCCCACCACCAGATAATCCGCGCCAGCCGCAAGCGCCCCTGCGGGGGTCATCACGCGCTTCTGGTCGTTTATGGCGCTTCCCGCCGGGCGGATGCCGGGGGTGACGATCAGCATGTCCGGCCCCAGGGCGGCGCGCAAATCCGCCGCCTCCCGGGCCGAGGCGATGACCCCGTCGCATCCCGCCTCTCTGGCCAGAAGCGCGCGTTGCAGCACCAGTTGTTCGACGGTTCCGCGATAGCCCATGTCCTGCAACGCCTTCTGATCCAGACTGGTCAGAACCGTGACGCAGAGGATTTTAAGATGGCTGTTCCCGCGCCCTTCCATCGCGGCGGTTAAAATCTCCCGGTCCCCGTGCACGGTCAGAAAGTCAGCGCCGATCCGGACGGCGCTCGCCACCGCATTGCGCACGGTTTCGCCGATATCATAGAATTTGAAATCGAGGAAAACCCGGTTTCCCTGGGCGATGAGTTCGCGTGCAAGCTCCGCCCCGCCAAGGGGGAACAGTTGCAGGCCGATCTTGAAAAACCGCACCACGCCGCGCAGGTTCGCGGCCGCCGCCCGCGCCTCTTCGATACTGGGCAGATCGAGCGCGGCGATCAGCCGCTCCTCAACCGGGATGGCGGCCCGTCCGCTCACTCCGCCGCCTGCGGGGCCCGGGCGTCTTTCGCTGCGGGCGCTGTGGGGGCCGCGCGGATGCCCAGACGGGCGAACAGGGCGCTGTCGCGCTCTTTCGCCGGATTCTTCGTGGTCAGCAGTTTCGGTCCGATGAAGATCGAGCCTGCCCCGGCGAGAAAGCACAGCGCCTGGGTTTCGTCATTCATCTGTTCGCGCCCGGCGGAAAGCCGCACCACGCTGGCGGGCATGAGAATTTTCGCCACCGCAACGGTGCGCACGAATTCCAGGCTGTCCAGACGGTCTTCGCCATAAACGGGCGTGCCCTCGGTCTGGATCAGCATGTTGATGGGAACGCTTTCGGGGTGCACGGGCAGGGTGGCGAGGGTATGCAGCATGCCGGTGCGGTCCTGGCGCGCCTCGCCCATGCCGACAATGCCGCCGCAGCAGACATGGATTCCCGCCTCGCGCACATGGGCCAGCGTATCCAGCCGGTCCTGATAGGTCCGGGTGGTGATCACCTCGCCATAATATTCGGGCGAAGTGTCGATATTGTGGTTGTAGTAATCGAGGCCCGCGGCTTTCAGGCGGCGCGCCTGCACATCCGTCAGCATGCCGAGCGTCACGCAGGTTTCCATGCCCAGCGCGGCGACGCCTTCGATCATCTCGCAGACCGCGTCCAGATCCTTGTCCTTGGGGTTGCGCCAGGCCGCCCCCATGCAATAGCGGCTCGCCCCGCCGTCTTTCGCGCGTTGCGCCTCCGCCAGCACCGCCTTCACGGACATGAGCTTTTCGGCCTTGACCGGCGTTTCATATTTCGCCGACTGGGCGCAATAGCCGCAATCCTCCGGGCAGCCGCCA
>DMKG01000172.1 GCA_003454415.1 Alphaproteobacteria bacterium | reverse complement strand
TGATGAAGAGCTGGAGCTGGTCCTGCAGGATGCGCGCGGCATAGGCCACAGCATCTTCCGGCGTGACCGAGCCGTCGGTTTCCACGGTCAGGGTGAGCTGGTCATAGTCCAGCACGGTGCCTTCGCGGGTGTCTTCCACCTGGTAGCCGACGCGGCGGACCGGGGAGTAGATCGCATCGACCGGGATGAAGCCGATCGGGGCATCTTCCGGACGGTTCTTGTCGGCCGGGACATAGCCCTTGCCGGTGTTCACGGTGAACTCCATGCGCACGCTCGCGCCCTCGTCCAGGGTGCAGATGACATGGTCGGGGTTCAGGATCTTCACATCGCCGGGGGTATCGATCTGGCCAGCGGTCACTTCGCCCGGGCCGGAGGCCTTCAGCACCATGCGCTTGGCGCCGTCGGAGATCATGTCGATGGCGATCTGCTTCAGGTTCAGGACGATATTGGTCACATCCTCGCGCACGCCCGGAATGGACGAGAACTCGTGGACCACACCGTCAATCTGCACGCCGGTGATCGCAGCCCCCTGCAGAGAGGACAGCAGCACGCGGCGCAGGGCACTGCCCAGCGTCGTGCCGAAGCCACGCTCCAGCGGCTCGACAACCAGCTTCGCCTTACGCTTCGGATCGAGGCCGGGGATGATCTCCGGACGATTCGGGCGGATCAGCTCTTTCCAGTTGCGGTCATTGACGTTTTCGATGGCGGTTTCGGCCATATGTGACTCCTAAAGAGCAAAAATGCGACACGCCCCACTCGGGGGCGGCCGACTTTCAAATTTCCTAGACGCGGCGGCGCTTGGGCGGACGGCATCCATTGTGCGGGATCGGCGTCACATCCCGGATGGTCGTGACGGTAAAACCCACCGCCTGAAGGGCGCGCAATGCGGATTCGCGCCCCGAGCCCGGCCCCTTCACCTCGACCTCTAACACCTGCATGCCATGCTCCTGCGCCTTCTTGCCCGCGCTTTCGGCCGCAACCTGGGCGGCGTAAGGGGTGGATTTGCGTGAGCCCTTGAAACCCATCACCCCCGCCGAACTCCAGGAAATCACATTACCCTGGGCGTCGCTGATGGTGATCTTGGTGTTGTTGAAGGTGGCGTTCACATGGGCGACGCCGGAAGTGATGTTCTTGCGCTCCTTGCGCCGGACGCGCGCCGCTTCTTTAGCCATACTTTATCGAACCTTTCTGTCTGATGCCGGTAAATGCAAAGGATACGCGGTTATTTCTTTTTGCCTGCAATGGCGCGCGCCGGGCCCTTGCGGGTACGCCCGTTGGTATGGGTGCGCTGTCCGCGAACCGGCAGGCCACGGCGATGACGCAATCCGCGATAGCAGCCAAGATCCATCAGCCGCTTGATATTCATGGCGGTAGCCCGGCGCAGATCGCCTTCTACCAGATGCGACTGGTCGATGGTTTCACGAATGCGGATGATTTCAGCCTCAGACAGGTCGAAGACCCGGCGTTCCGGCGTGATTCCGACGACGTTGCAGATATCCTGCGCCTGTTTGCGGCCAATGCCATGAATATAGGTAAGCCCAATCAGCACCCGCTTATTGGTTGGAATATTCACCCCAGCGATTCGAGCCAATTTCGTTTCTCCTCATAGGCCAAGCCTTCCCTGGCCAGCAAAAAAGACGGAAATTCCGCCATTATGACTACCCCGCACCGCCAGGCAGCCAGCACATCCCATTAGTATCAGGCAGGTAGATCCTTTGATCCGGAAAGGTCGCGAATTATAAGGATTTTGACCTGCCAGTCAAACAAATCCTCATTCGTGTCAAAAAAGTCACAAACCATCCAGCAGGTCTTTCAACTGATCCGCCACCTGCTCGATCCCCTGCATCCCGTCAATACTGTGCAGTTTCCCCTGCGCCTTGTAATAAGGCAGCAGCGGGGCCGTCTGGGCATGATAGACCTGAAGGCGGTTGCGCAGGGTCTCCTCGCTGTCATCGGCGCGGGCGGCCCCGGTTTTGTCCGCCGTTTCGGCGGCGCGGGTGCGGATCCGGTCGAACAATATGGTCTCGTCCACCTTCAGCTCCACCACCGCGTCGAGCCTTTTGCCCTTTTGCTTCAGCATCTGATCCAGCGCTTCCGCCTGGGCCTGGTTGCGGGGGAATCCGTCAAGGATGAAACCCTTTGCGCAATCCGGGCTGTCGATCCGCTCGGAAATGATGCCCACCACCACCTGATCGGGCACAAGATCACCACGGTCCATGATTTCTTTCGCCTTGCGGCCGGTCTCGGTTCCCGCCGCAACCGCAGCACGAAGCATATCGCCGGTGGAGAGCTGCACCAGCCCACGCTCCGCCTGCAGGCGTTCGGCCTGGGTGCCTTTTCCGGCTCCCGGCGCTCCCAGTAGAATCAAATTCATCTGCGGCTTCCTTTAAGACGGGATTTCTTGATCAACCCTTCATATTGATGCGCCAGCAAATGGCTCTGGATCTGGGCGACAGTATCCATGGTGACGCTCACCACGATCAGCAGGGATGTGCCCCCGAAATAAAAGGGTACGGAATATTGCGAAACCAGAATTTCCGGAAGAAGACAGATCACCGCCAGATACAGGGAGCCGACTACCGTCAGTCGCGTCAGGATGTAATTGATATATTCGGCGGTTTTTGCGCCCGGGCGAATGCCCGGGATAAATCCGCCATTCTTGCGCAGATTTTCCGCCGTATCGTCAGGGTTGAAAATGATCGAAGTATAGAAAAAACAGAAAAAGATGATGCCAGCGGCATAAAACAGCATATAGAGCGGCTGACCGTGGCCAAGCAGCGTGGTGACGGCCGTCAGCCATTCCGGGCCCTTGCCTGCCGAAAAATTGGCGACCGTTATCGGCAGCAGAAGTAGCGAGGAGGCGAAAATGGGCGGAATCACGCCTGAAACATTCAGTTTCAGGGGCAGGTGAGAGGCTTCGCCCCCCATGATCTTGCGGCCAACCTGACGTTTGGGATATTGCACCAGCAGCCGGCGCTGCGCTCTTTCCATGAACACGATGGCCCCAATCACCACGCCAATCATGGTTATGAGCGCCAGAAGAAGAAACGTCGGCAATGCGCCGGTGCGGCCCAGTTCAAACGTACTGACCAGCGCCCCAGGCAATTCCGCCACAATACCGGCGAAAATGATCAGCGAAATGCCATTGCCCACTCCGCGCGCCGTGATCTGCTCCCCCAGCCACATCAG
>DMKG01000097.1:555-8094 GCA_003454415.1 Alphaproteobacteria bacterium | reverse complement strand
TTCGCCGTTCCGGGCGCCTTCACACCCACCTGCTCCAATCAGCATCTGCCCGGCTTCGTCGAAAAGGCTGGCGAGATCAAGGCGAAGGGCGTTGACACCATCGCCTGCGTTTCAGTGAACGACGCGTTCGTCATGGGCGCCTGGGGGAAAGACCGCAATGTGGGCGACAAAGTCCTGATGCTGGGTGACGGCAGCGCGGCTTTCAGCAAGGCTCTCGGGCTTGACCTTGATCTGAGCAAGATGGGCCTGGGGGTGCGCTCCAGACGTTATTCCATGCTGGTCGATAATGGCGTGGTCAAACAGCTCAATATCGAAGAGGCCCCGGCTGGCGCAGAGAAAAGCGGCGCCGCCACGATGCTGCAACAACTGTGATTACTCACGTCCGGATTAGGATATAGTTCCTAATCCGGAAATCCCATTCAGATTTTGATAACTTAATTTACCCATACTCTGCGGCCTGACCAACTATTTCAGGCTGCAGCCGTGTCTACCATCCCTATCGAACATATTCTGCATGCAAGTTCCGCGGTGGCGTTCCGCGTACTCGATATCTCACGTGAACTGCCGCCGGAAAGCCGCCTGTTCAAGAGCAATGACCTGAACAATGTCATCATCTTCAAACAGCCGAGCTTTGCAGAAAAAGCCGCCTGCGCCGGAAAGAGTCCGGCCGTCTCTCTCAAAAGAGCTGCTGCGAAAGACGCCATTCAGACCGCCATCTTTGTGCCCAAGGTTCAGGATGAGCCAGAACTGGGAGGCCACGCGATTTTTATTGGCCAGCCGAAATACGCGGAACTGATGAAGCATCATTGCGGCATCGACATCAGCGACAGAGAAACCCACGGGCACGATCTGGAAATGTTGCGTGTGCTGGCGAATGTGCCGTCTTTCGATCCGTTCCTGTTGAAAACCTCTCTGCAGGAAAACAATATCACCGTGCATGATCTCTATCTGGACGTCCACAAAGACGAGGAAGCGGAAGTCCGCCACGTCATCGAACAGAGGGTGCGGCCCATCATCGCCCGCGCCCATGCGGGGCTTGGGGGCATAGAGGCGGAAAGGAAAACGCAATCCTTCATCGAAAGCATCTGGGATCCGAATTCCAGCGACGCATCCGCCTTTATAGCAGCCTTCCGGATCGAGGCGGAGGCGATACCGGAGGTTTTTGGCGCCTGGAAAGGCATTTCCTATTACCAGTACCAGTTTCAGCGTATCCGCAGCCGTGTGGGAGAACTGCTTGTGTTTCTTCAGTCAGATAACTCCATTCCGATCGATATACGCAGAATGCTGGCTTCTGAAAGAGAAATGCTGATGATGTCCCGCAAGGACATCGGGCAGAAACTGCGCAACGCCTATAAAAAAACCCAGGAAGTTTTCCAGGACTGCAATCAGTCCTATGAGGCGATGGTCAGCGAAGGCAATCCGATACCGTTTCGCGATTTCCTGCAGACCGCAGTCGAGAAATACTGGACGCTCGGCGCATGCAACTGCTCGCTGGCGCTGGTTACGGATGTCTGGGCGCGCTTCAGCCATAACGGGCGTTCGATTCGTTATGAAGGGGACGTGATCAAAGAGATGTTTGCCGGTATGCGCATGGCGCTGAGCGCCAAAGGCGTCGGCTCAGGCTGATCCGGCCCTGAAAGGCGCCATTCCCTGATTGGCCAGTTGATCGGCCCGGTCATTTTCCTTATGGCCGGAATGCCCCTTCACCCAGTGCCAGCTGACATTCTGGCGCTGCATCAGGGCGTCAAGCTCCATCCAAAGATCCTGATTCTTGACCGGTTTCCTGGCTGAGGTTCGCCAGCCATTTCTTTTCCAGCCATGAATCCATGTGGTGACGCCCTCACGTAAATAAAGGGAGTCGGTGTGGAGATGCACATTGCAGCGCCGTTTCAGAGCTTTCAGCGCCTGGATCGCCGCCGTCATTTCCATTCGGTTATTGGTGGTCTGCGGCGCGCCGCCGCAAATCTCCTTCTCTACCCCGCCCTGCACCAGAAGCGCGCCCCAGCCTCCCGGCCCCGGATTGCCGGAGCAGGCGCCGTCGGAGTAAATATCAACCCTGTCCAACTGCGCCCCCGTCATGGGGCGATTCCATAGGCGGCGGCATCCCTGATATCGCGATGGAAACGAAGTTTGTACAGATATTCCAGCGGATCCTTTGGCCGCACCAGCGCGCCGTCCACGGGAAACAGCCAGTCGTGCAGGCGGGTCAGCAGGAAACGCAGCGCCGCTCCCCGCGCCAGAACAGGCAGCGCTGCAATCTCGGCGCTGCTCATGGGCCGCACGGCGCGGTAAGCCGCCAGCATGGCGCGGGCCTTGGTGACATTGAAGGCGCCATCCGCCTCAAAACACCACGCATTCATACAGATCGCCAGGTCATAGGCCAGCGCGTCATTGCAGGCGAAGTAGAAATCAATGAAGCCGCTGAGGCGGCCCTGCAGGAAAAACACATTATCGGGAAACAGATCCGCATGAATGACGCCGAAGGGCAGGCGCTCCGGCCAGTGGGTTTCAAGAAACTGCAGTTCTTCATCCAGCTCCGCAGCAAGACCCCTCGCCACTTCATCCGCCCGGCCGGCGCTGCGCGTATAAAGCGGCCGCCAGTTTCTGACCGACAGCGCGTTCTCGCGCGCCATGGGAAAATCCAGCCCCGCAAGATGCATCCGCGCCAGCCCTTCTCCAAGGCTCGTACAATGCTGGGGCTGCGGACGCCTGACCGACACGCCGTCAAGGAATGTCACCAGTGCGGCAGGCCGCCCAGCCAGGACACGCAAGGCAAGACCGTCCGAACTATGTACGGGCAGCGGACAGGAAATGCCGCGGCTCGCCAGGAACTCCATCAGGCTGATGAAATAGGGAAGATCCGCCTCGGCCACCCGTTTTTCATACAGGGTCAGAAAATACGTGCCATTGCCCCCATCGGTTCGCAGCATGTAATTGCTGTTCTCTACCCCTTCGGCGATGCCCTTATAGGAGATCACTCCGCCGACATCGTAATTGCCGATAAAAGCGTCAAGTTCTTCATCGGAGATTTCCGTGTAAACCGCCATGCGCCGTCTGCTCTCTTTCCTCTCAGGAGTCCATCAGGGCGCGGGGCAGCTTGAATTCGATATCCTCGCGGGTCACGGCGACTTCTTCGATCCGGGTTGAAAAATGCATTGCGAACGCCTCCAGCACCTGGCTCACCAGAATTTCCGGGGCCGACGCCCCGGCGGTGATTCCAAGACTGGAGATACCCGCAAACCTCTCCATGTTCAACCCGGCGGCGTTCTGCACCAGCATGGCCTGACGGCAGCCTGCGCGCTGCGCCACCTCGACCAGGCGCATGGAATTGGATGAGTTGGGCGCCCCCAATACCAATAAGGCGTCACAGCGGGGAGCAATGGCCTTCACCGCAGCCTGCCGGTTGCTGGTGGCGTAACAGATATCCTCCCGTGGAGGACCGGCGATGTCCGGAAAGCGCTGGCGCAGCACTGCGATGATTTCCGCCGTATCGTCCACGGACAAAGTCGTCTGGGTCAGATAGGCCAGACCGCTCTTCCCTCCGGGCTCAAAATTCTTTGCGTCCGCGACCGTTTCCAGCAAAGTGACCGCCCCATCCGGCAACTGGCCCATGGTGCCAATCACTTCTGGATGCCCGGCATGGCCGATCAGGACAATCTCCCGCCCCTGGGCATGGCGGCGCTCCGCCTCTCTATGCACCTTGGAGACCAGCGGACAGGTAGCGTCGAGAAAAGACAGCCCCCGCTCCCTGGCGCTGGCGGGCACGGATTTCGGCACCCCATGGGCCGAAAAGACCACCGGACGGTCCGAAGGGGCTTCGTCCAGTTCATTGATGAACACGGCGCCAAGCGCCTCCAGGCTTTCCACTACATGGCGGTTATGCACGATTTCATGGCGCACATAAATCGGCGCGCCATATTTCTTCAACGCTTTTTCGACGATCTGTATGGCGCGGTCGACGCCCGCACAGAACCCGCGCGGCGCGGCAAGATAGATTGTCAATTCCGGTTTGGTCATTTGCTTCACACAATATATGCTATTAGAATGCAACCCAATGCGTAAACTTCACAACAGCCGAAAAGGGGGATCGCCATGACAGAACCCGTGATCGCAGGAAAGCAACCTATCGCGATCGATGTGGAAGCTGGCAAGAAATATTTCTGGTGTGCGTGCGGCAGGTCGGCAAAACAGCCTTTCTGTGATGGCTCCCACAAGGGCACCACGTTCACTCCGCTACCCTATGAGGCGGATAAGAATCGCAAGGTGTTTTTCTGCGCTTGCAAGAAAACCGGTAACAGCCCAATGTGCGATGGAACTCATAACAAACTTTGACCAATGGCCCGTGACGGAGCGGCGGAAACGACAACCGGCCTGTTTCCAGAACGAATTTTTCAGTTGATCCCATGCCTATGAAACCCTTTGCGGTAATGCCTCTGGCATTATTCCTGCTGCTTGGCGCGTGCGGCGGCAATGACGATGAGATTTTCGCAAAACCCCTGATCTGCCCGACAGTCGGCGTTCTCAGCACCGCCTCCCATCTTCGCGCCACTGGCGGAAACGGGGAGCCTGCTTACGATCTGGAATTCATGCGCGCCCGTTTGCAGAATTGCGACCTCAAAAAAAACAGGATGACCGCGGAGATCCGGTTTGAAATGCGCGCCGATCGCGGCCCCGCAATGACAGAAAGCGACTTTGACTTCAGATATTTCGTGGCGCTTCTCAATCCGGAAGGCGGCGTCATCAACAAGTCAATTGAAAAGGATTCGGGAAAGTTCAAATCGGACAGGCCGCAGGTTTTTTTCGCCAGAAGCTATGACGATATCAAATTTGAGGTGCCGGAAGGCAAGGACGGAGAGGGATATGAGATCCTGGTGGGATTTCAATTATCGCGCGAACAGTTCGAACAAAGCATCGCCAAGCCGGAGAACGCCCCGCCAGTAATAGAAACCGGGCAATAGACGGCGGATGCTGGCGCGCCCCACGCTTCTCCTGGGTGGGCTTCCCCGCAAAGCTTCAGGATTCAATATAAGCGCATCATGATAAACGCATCATGCTCTAGCGGCAGGTGCTGTGTCCAATCCCCCGCCAGAGAATCAGTTGACTCTGGCGCTGGCGCGCTTATCATTCCCATATATACAGATGATCCCTGCGGAAGAGACCGGCAAGGGCGATACTTCGGGTATTGCGCTAACCGGCGCCGAAGGAGCAACCGCCCCGGAAACTCTCAGGCAACCGGACCGCAGGGGGATGAAACTCTGGAAAGCAAATGCATGGCGGTCATTGAACTTCCGTTCTGCATTTCACCGAAGGCGTAAGCCCGGCCGTCTGTTCATACACCGGCCAGGTCAAATCTCTCAGGTTCCGTGACAGAGGGGGCGTACCGGATGCAGGCCAGGCCTGTCTCTGGAGCAGCTGCTAATTCTACGGGACCGGGTTTGATGGTTGAGCTTCCCAGCGCCGAATTGCACAAGACCCCGCTGCATGCCCTGCACCTGAAACTCGGTGCGAAGATGACGGCGTTTGCGGGCTATGACATGCCGGTCCACTACCCCGCCGGCATTCTGAAGGAACATCTGCACACCCGCGCCCATGCGGGCCTGTTCGACGTCTCCCATATGGGTCAGGCCGTGTTACACCCCCGGCCAGGGGTGGATATCGCCGCTGCTTTCGAGTCGCTCACGCCGGGCGATATCGCCGGGCTTTCCCCGGGGCAGATGCGCTACACCCAATTGCTGAATGAGCGGGGCGGGATTCTCGATGATCTGATGGTGACCCGTCATTGGGCGAAGGACAAGGGAAACGCCCTGTTCCTAGTGGTCAATGCGGGGCGCAAGATGGAGGATTTCACCCATATCGAAAAAGCGCTCACCGGCGTAGCCGTACTGGAGCCCTTGCCGGACCGGGCGCTGCTTGCCCTACAGGGGCCACAGGCCGCGAATGTGCTGGCGCGTCATATCCCGCAAGGCGCCGCGCTCAAATTCATGCATGGGGGAAGTTTCGCCATTGCCTCCCAGGAGGTGATCGTGCACCGCTGCGGTTATACGGGCGAAGATGGGTTTGAAATCTCCCTCCCCGCCTCCGCCGCACAGGAGTGGGCCGTTCGCCTGCTGGCGGAACCGGAAGTCGAGCCGGTGGGACTTGGCGCGCGTGACAGTCTGCGCCTTGAGGCTGGCTTGTGTCTCTATGGACATGACATCGACGAGACCACCACCCCCATAGAGGCGAATTTGCTCTGGTCGATCGGCAAGCGCCGCCGTGAGGCCGGCGGTTTTCCGGGCGCTGCTATCATTCAGGAACAGATCCGCCAGGGTGTGAGCCGCCTTCTGGTGGGCGTCAAACCCGATGGCCGCGCCCCGGCGCGCGAGGGGACGGAAATACAGGACCAGACCGGCAAGAAGATCGGTCAGATCACAAGCGGCGGCTTCAGCCCGACCCTGAATGCGCCCATCGCCATGGGCTATGTCAGCGCCGCGTTTGCGGCGCCCGGAACACCGCTTCAGCTTCTGGTGCGCGGCAAGCTGCTGCCTGCGCATACCGTCTCCCTTCCCTTCATCCCGAAACGCTTTCACAAATAAACGGACCCCCATGCAGAAAAAGTTTTATACCGAAGATCATGAATGGATAAGCCTGGACGGGGAGATCGCCACGGTGGGCATCTCCAATTACGCCCAGGAGCAGCTGGGTGATATTGTGTTCGTCGAACTGCCCCAGATTGGCGCGGGGGCGCAGCAGGGAGATGAAATCGCCGTTGTGGAATCGGTCAAGGCCGCCTCGGAAATCTACGCTCCCGCCAGCGGCGAAGTGACTGCGGTGAACACCGCCCTGGAAAGCGAACCGGCCAGGGTGAACGAGGCCGCGGAAGGAGACGGGTGGTTCTTCAGGCTTCGTCTGTCCGACAAGACGGAATTGGACAGACTGATGGATGCCGACGCCTATCAGCGTTACGTGGAAGGGCTTGGCTGATGCGTTATCTGCCCCTGACCCCGGAAGATCGCGCCGAAATGCTGCGGGTGATTGGCGTCGGCGGCGTTGAGGATCTCTTCGCCGATGTGCCTGAGGCGGCGCGTCAGCCAGCGCCTTTCAATCTTCCTTCCCATCAGGGGGAAATGGAAGTGGAAAGGGCCATGCGCGCCATGGCGGCGAAAAATCTTTCCGCCAGTGACGCGCCCTTCTTCTGTGGCGCAGGGGCGTACCGTCATCACATTCCCGCCGCCGTTGACCATCTGATTCAGCGTTCGGAATTCCTGACTTCCTATACGCCTTATCAGCCGGAGATTTCACAGGGCACGCTGCAATATCTTTTCGAATTTCAGACCCAGGTGGCGATGCTGTCTGGCATGGATATCGCCAACGCCTCCATGTATGACGGCTCTACCTCCTGCGCGGAAGCGGTGCTGATGGCGGCCCGCGCCACCAAACGGCGCAAGGCGGTGCTTTCCGGCGGGCTGCATCCCCATTACCGCCTGGTGGTGGAAACCACAGCGCGTTTTGCCGGCGTTGAAATCCACGCCGCCCCCCCGGCGCCCCAAGGGCGCGAGG
>DMKG01000097.1:0-325 GCA_003454415.1 Alphaproteobacteria bacterium | reverse complement strand
CGGCGCCCGAAGGGCGCGAGGATCTGCTGTCCGGAATTGATGCTGAAACCGCCTGTGTCGTGGTGCAGACCCCGGATTTCTTCGGCCATCTGCGCGACCTGCGCCCTGTAGCCGAAGCCGCCCACGCCAAAGGCGCGTTACTGGTGGCGGTCACCACGGAAACCCTGGCGCTTGGCGCTGTTACCCCGCCCGGTGAAATGGGGGCGGATATATTCGCGGGTGAGGGGCAGTCTCTTGGGGTCGGCCTCAATTTCGGCGGGCCTTATCTGGGCCTGTTCGCGGCGCGGGCGGAACTGCAGCGCCAGATGCCGGGACGTCTGTGCGG
>DMKG01000003.1:6112-6339 GCA_003454415.1 Alphaproteobacteria bacterium | reverse complement strand
GCCGCTGAACTATCGGCCCGTTTTCCCGCGGCGGAGGTGACCTCGCGGCAGGTCGCCATGGTCTCCGTGATCGGCAGCGATATCGGCTCCCTGGGAATTGTCGCCCGCGCGGCAGGCGCGCTGGAATCCGCCAGGGTGCGCATTGTCGGCATGCAGCATCAGATGCGCAATGTGGACATCCAGTTTCTGGTTGCGCCGGAGGATTTCGAAAAGGCGGTAATGGCGCT
>DMKG01000003.1:5675-5865 GCA_003454415.1 Alphaproteobacteria bacterium | reverse complement strand
CATGATGCGCTGATCGTTCGCGCCGCCTCTGCGGCGGCCTGAGTCCCCCAATGGTCGTCACGAGTTTTCTTCTCTTCATGGCGGCCTTTCTTGGGATCGGTCTGACCTCGGTTCTGCGCTCTGACGGCTCCAGGAAGGATTACTATCTCGCCAGCCAGAAAGTCTCGCCCATGCTGGCGGGCCTGTCCGC
>DMKG01000003.1:5115-5381 GCA_003454415.1 Alphaproteobacteria bacterium | reverse complement strand
AATTCCGGCTACATGTTCATTGGGGTCATCGGTTTTACCTATACCGCGGGCCTGTCGGCCATCTGGCTGATGATCGGGTGGATCACCGGAGATTTCATAGCTTCGCTTTTCATTCACAGGCGGCTGCGCGCCGCTACGGAATGGACGAAAGAGGCCAGTTTCGGCTCCGTCCTCGCCAGATGGCGGGGGGTGGATATGCCGGTCTGGCGGCGGCTTGCCGCCGTCGTCACCATTCTTTTTCTAGGCGCTTACGCGGCGGCGCAGAT
>DMKG01000003.1:0-4932 GCA_003454415.1 Alphaproteobacteria bacterium | reverse complement strand
GGCGCTTACGCGGCGGCGCAGATCGCCGCGGGCGGCAAGGCGCTGCAGGGGGTTCTGGGCTGGGATCCTGAGACAGGGGCCTGGATGGTCGCCACCATGGTTCTGGTCTACTCCGCCGCTGGGGGCATTCGCGCCTCGATCTGGACCGATGCCGCGCAGAGCTTTGTCATGCTCGTTGCGATGACATTGCTTTTTGCGGCCGGGGTGTCCGGATTCGGCGGCTGGCAGGCGGTCCTCGATGGCTGGCGCGCCGTGCCGGGCTTCTTCGATCTGACCCCTCCGGACTTGCTTGTCCCGGGATTTTTCGGCCTCAGCCTGTTCGTGATCGGCTGGATGTTTGCAGGGATCAGCGTTATCGGCCAGCCTCATATCATGGCCCGGTTCATGGCTCTGGACAAACCGGCAAGCATGAATCGCGCGCGGGTCTGGTATTATGGATTTTTCATCGCATTTTATGGTCTGGCGACCGTGGTGGGCCTGCTTTCCCGGCTCTATCTTCCCGATCTCGGCGGCATGGACGCCGAACTCGCCCTGCCGACCATGGCGGTCCATCTTCTGCCGCCCATGCTCACCGGACTGGTGCTTGCGGGTATTTTCGCCGCGACCATGTCAACGGCGGATTCTCTGGTGCTAAGCTGTTCTGCAGCCCTGACCCATGATCTGTCCACGAAGCGTTTTGAACATCCCTGGCTGATGAAGGGGGCGACCGCGCTGGTGACGGGCCTTGCTCTCTTCATCGCTCTGTCCAACAGCTCCAGCGTGTTCAGCCTGGTGATCTTCGCCTGGTCAGCCCTGGCTGTAGCATTTGGTCCCCTGCTGATTCTGCTGGCAACTGGGCGGCATGTCTCTGAACGGCGCGCCATCCTCATGATGCTGGCCGGGCTCGCCGTAGCGCTGGCCTGGCGGTCGGCCGGACTGGAGGGATGGATCTATGAAGGCCTGCCCGGCATACTGACAGGACTAGCCATTGGATGGCCTTCAGGCGCAAGCGCCACCTTGCAGGCCCGCCCTTCAGAAACAGCAGCCACCACCCGCACCTGACAGTGAAGGCCGTCAGCCCGTAGAAGATTGCTGCATATGATAATGCGGTTTTGTGAAGTCTTCTTCGCGAGCCTGCGATATCAGATAATTACGCACGGCGATCTCTGTCCCCATCAGAATGGCGATGAGCATGTAATAATATTCATTCATCCCGTGATTTTTGGTAAGGCCGCCGACAAAATATCCCACCATCGTGATCATGATGAAGAAGCTGAGATCATACGCCCACAGCAAATCCGG
This sequence comes from Alphaproteobacteria bacterium, assembly GCA_003454415.1. GTDB lineage: Bacteria > Pseudomonadota > Alphaproteobacteria > UBA11222 > UBA11222 > UBA11222. The sequence continues at coordinate 3,651 of DMKG01000003.1, read as the reverse complement.
GATTCCCTTGGAAAGCCGGCGAATACGCAGGATCGTATTCAAGGTGAGGAGGGCGATCACGCTCCACAGAGCGAAGCCGACGAACCCGGATTCGCCAAGCACTTCGAAATAGCTGTTGTGCGACGCCCGCCCATGAATTCTTTCGTAAACGCCTGGACCCCCGCCTAAAACCGGATTCTTTTGAACATATGCCCAGCCCCATTCCCAGGCTCTGGTCCGGCCCACGAACGAGTTATCCTCGTCAGCACGCGTTATGGTGGACTGCCGGCTCGTAAAGCTTTCCAGCCTTTTTTCAGAGGCGGCAAAATAGAATACGGAGGCTAACGCTCCAGCTATCAGCATATACGTTATTTTTCTGCTGGAATATAGCCACAGGATGAAGCACATGGCGGCGAAAGCCACCATTGCGCCTCGTGAATTGGTGCCGATGAGGGCAAAAACAGAGATTCCGGCAAGCGCCATAAAACCGTAACGCACATAGGCATGCGCAGAATGGCGCGAAAGGAAAAGCATTAATGGCCAAGTATAGATGACGAAGCGCGCATATTCATTGGTTTCCCCCAGAAAGGAAGGCCCCAGGACATTCTTGCTGCCTGCGGAAAGGACCGTGATCAGACCCGTGCGGAAACTGGCCATGCCGATGGCGATGACGACAATCCAGATAAGGGCGTGAATCCGTAATCTGGTGTTGATCACCGACGCAGTGATCACGCACATTAAAATGATTTTGATAAAATCCACGGCCAGAGAAAATTCCTGGCTATTGACATTGTTCACCAAAGCCGAGGAAAAATACCAGATACTGAAAATGATCAGGATTACCGTCAGGGCGTTGCCTGGCCAGACCCTGCGGCTTCCTATGTAGAGATAGCTGATCAGAGAGACGACGGCGAGCACCATGCCCCAGCGTAAATTCAGCCCGCCATACATCTGCTTTTCCGGATGCATCCAGTCCACCATATAATAGACCAGAGGCCCGAGAACGGGCTGGAACATGATCGCCACGGCAAGGCCAATCAGCCATAATGTTATGACTATTCCCGACATGATGTCCTTACGTCAGGGTGATTCGGAAATCTTCGCACCGCCGTTCCGGGCGTCAGAACGGGACGCAGACATTTTCCCTCACCATAAAACCAATTTTAAATCTTTGAAGATTTATCTAAAGCGCAGGTTTTAATTTTTATCCCGTATGCTTTGCGGAAACCGGCAAAGACAAGGAATACTATAGCAGCATGATTGAAAGACTGTTACTGATCATGGCCCTGTTCGGGATCGTCTGGCTGATGTGGTGGCTTATCCAGACGGAACGGGCCGGGGAATCCGTTAAGAATGACAAAACCCCTTTCGCCATGCGTCCGGGGGAGGACATCCTGCGCCACCGCGAGGCAAAGAAGAAAAAACGTCCCCCACCGTGAGCTCTTTTCCCGCGCCATGACCTCTTATGTCCGGGACTGCCGCGTGATGGCGATCAAACCGCCAGCAGAGCGCAGATCCGGCACTCGGTTTCGGATAGCACCCAGCCATCGAGGCTGACAGTGCGTCCCTCCGCAAAATCGCTTCTGATGAGCGCGCGGACCTCCTCACCGCCGGCCGCAAAGGGACTGGCGCCGGACGGGGGAGCATCCGGTTTATTCGTGGTCAACATGACCCGCCGCAACTCTTTCAGCAGCATCTCGCGCCCGGCCTCGTGCGGGCGGGATTGCAGATAGGCTTGACCGACATACTTGATGCTCCGCAAGGAGCCGCGCTGTACAAGCCCCGCGCCCTGTGCGGAAACCGCAGCGCCGGCCTGCAGGGAAAACGCCGCGACGGCCATGACGCCATTCAGGAATGTTCTGCGGTCCAGGCGCAGGGTCATGCCCCCTCCAGTTTCCTGTTGAGATGTTCCGCCATCCGGACGGCAAGAGCAACAAGCGTCAAAGTCGGCGGCACATGACCGCCCGTGGGGAATACCGAACTTCCCGCGACATACAGATTGTCAACCCCGTGCACTTTTAAATCGCCGTCCACTACCCCATGCCGTTGATTTTGATGCGCGCGGGTCGTGCCTATATGATGGTCGCCAAAACTGAGCAACTCACCGAATGTGCGGCCTTCACGATCGCCCTCTATCCGCATCCTTCCCAATTCCGCACGGGCGAACTCACTGGCGATCAACTGCATCGCCCGCCACAGATTCTCCTTGTCATCTTCAGCAAGGCGGATCGATACAACGGCTTTGCGAAGCCCCAGACGGTCCCTTTCAGCCGACAGGGTTATTCTGTTGGAAGGCTCCGGCCGCATCTCGATCATCACGTCAGAATACAGGAAATTCATGTCGTTTGCGCTGTCGAAAAGCCTCGTATTGAAGGATTTACGGGCTACGCCTTCGATCACCATATCCCAGTCACGCACCACATTGACGATGTGCCGCCCCAGATTCTCAGGCATTCTGCCGGATGAAAGCGCGCTGCTGATCTGGTGCAGGGATTCGACGCCTTCCGAAATCCTGAAACGGGAAATGGGCAGGAGCGGCGCTCGGACATTATTCAACTGGTGAGCGGAAATGGCCGCGTCTGAAAGCTTCAGAAATCCATAGGGCGCATACCGGTTTTCCTTACCGGGATGGTCTGACGGGCGCTTGCCATAAAATCCGATGTCCTGCTGGGGATTAGCCAGGAAAAAAGTCGCGGCGGAAACAATGGCGTGGTCCATGAAGTAACGGCCGGCCAGATCATACTGGTTGCCGATCCCATTCTTCTGCACCTCGTCGCAATTCAGCAGCATCCTGGCGTTTTCTATCCCGCCCAGCGCCAGGACAAAAAACCGCGCCCTGATCTGGAAGCGCCTGCCGCCGGTCGCCGCCACCTGAACCGTCTCCACATGCCCGCCATCCTGGTGCAGGTTGACGCCCGTCAGATCCGCGTTGAGATAGACGGTGACGTTCTGGCTGTCGCCGATATCGTTCGTGTAAACCTCACCGAACCGGGTCGGGGGGCTGTGCTGCGCCACGCCCGTAACCACTTTTTCCGGATCAAGGGGCAGCAGAGGGTGCGCGGAGAATTTTCGCCAGTATTCGGCGTCATAATTGAACACATCCAGCTGACAATATTGCTGGGCTTTGACGTAATACGGATCCAGCGTCTCACGGCCAAACGGCCAGCCGCTATGGGGCAGCCAGGGACGGCGTTCGAAGTCGATGGGATCCAGCGGGCTGCAATTGCCCGCCCAATGATTGGTGGAGCCGCCGAAAAAACGCAGCCTGCTGTATTCGGGATCATTATAGAGCTTATCGGTCAACGTGGCCTGGTAAAGCTCCTGAATCTCCGCATCAAAATCCAGACCGCCGCTTTCCAGCATGATGACCCTGAGCCTGCCGCCCGATAATTCCCGCGCCAGCGTGATTCCCGCCGCTCCTGCCCCGGCAATGCAGAGATCGCATTCCAGCAGGCTGTTCTCCTCGATTTCACGGGCATTGCGGATCATCTGCCGACGGACCCCGTAGCAGGTTGCGCCAGCTCCACCACCCGCGCCGCATTGCGCGCCCAGCTCAAACCCTGGGTCTCAATGGCGGCTTGCGCCCCCCCGGCAATACGCCGGCGCAGGGAGGGGTCGGCGCAAAGCCGGAGAATCGCCCCCGCGAAAGCGTCTTTGTCTTGTGCGGCAAAC
>DMKG01000198.1:5256-5665 GCA_003454415.1 Alphaproteobacteria bacterium | reverse complement strand
GGCGGTCTCAGACTCAGCGAGAAATGGGCCAATGGCGCCTCCACCCTGCATGGCATGTTCAGCCGGGATTTCCCGAACTGCTTCTTCATGGGAACCATGCAGTCCGGCTTCACGGCGAACTTCCCGCATGCGCTGGACTACAACGCCAATCATCTGACCTATGTCATCAAATCCCTGCGCGAAAGCAACCACACGGTGGTAGAGCCAACGGCGGAGGCGGAAGCCGAATGGGTCGAGACGATCATCCGCGAGGCGCGCATGGGCATGCGCTTCTATGCCGAATGCACGCCAGGCTACTACAACAATGAAGGCAGGCCGGGGGACCGCAGCGCCCAGAACGGCCAGTATGGCGGAAGCTCACTCAAATTCTTCAGCATATTGGACAAGTGGCGCAATGACGGCGACATAT
>DMKG01000198.1:334-4959 GCA_003454415.1 Alphaproteobacteria bacterium | reverse complement strand
CCCCGGCGCGGGGTCGGCCCGCGCCGGGGCTACAGGCGCCGGTAGATGAATGCCGGCGGCGCGGCTTCTGCTTCCTCTTCCGCCATCTTGCGTAAGCGCCCATGATGGGGCGAGAGATGACAGGCCGGATCGGCCGCCTCCGCCTCCCCCGTCAGCGCCAGCGCCTGACACCGGCAACCGCCCCAGTCGGTTTCCCGCCATTCGCAGTTTCTGCACGGCGCGCGCATCCATTCCGTGCCGCGAAAGCGGTTGAACGCCTGCCCGTCCCGCCAGATTTCAGCAAGTGGTCTTTCCCGCACATTATCGAAATCCAGCCCGGGGATCGTGGCCGCCGCATGACAGGGCAGCACAAGCCCCACGGGATCGACGCAGAGAAAACGCTGCCCCCAGCCGCCCATGCAGGCTTTCGGCCGCTCGGCATAATAATCCGGGGTGACATAATCGATCACCATAATCCCCGAAAGCCGCTGGCGCGCGGCGGCGGCAATTTCTGACGCCTTTTCAACCTGCGCACGGGTGGGCATCAACGCCGCGCGATTGCGCAGAGCCCAGCCATAATATTGCACATGGGCGATTTCCAGCCTGCCCGCCCCCAGTCGTAAGGCGGTTTCGATCATCTCTTCCAGATGATCGAGATTGCCACGGTGCATGACCGCATTGATGGTCAATGGCAGATCCGCTTCGCGAAGCATGGCGGCGGCGGCCGTTTTTCTGGCGAGCGCGCCTTTGGCGCCTGCAAACAGGTCCGCCCCTTCCGCCTCCGTGTCCTGCAGGCTGAGCTGCGCATGGTCAAGCCCTGCCTCCGCCAGCGCGCGCACCCGTTTATGCGTCAAGGTCATGCCGGAAGTGATCAGATTGCTGTAAAGGCCAAGTGACGCCGCATGAGCAATCAGAATCTCCAAATCGTTGCGGATCAGCGGTTCGCCACCGGAAAAATGCGCCTGCAGGACGCCAAGCCCTGCCGCCTCGGTCAGGACGCGAAGCCAGGCGCCGGTATCCATTTCGCCGGACGCGCGCGCGAGGGTCAGCGGATTGGAACAATAAGGACAGGCGAGCGGACACCGGTGGGTGAGTTCCGCCAGCAATCCCATGGGTGGCGCGGGAATTTCCCTCATTGGCGCAGGAACCCCCTGTGCAGAAGATCCTGCAGCAACTCCATCACATCCGCCTCCACCGTTTCCAGCGGTTCGGCGAATTCGATCGCAAGCTGCCAGCACAGATCGCTGATGCGGGTTCCGCCATCGCAGCGGGAGAGTATTTCTTTTGCGATCTCGTCCAGAACCAGCACCCGCTCCGGCGCGTTCAGCATCCATTGTCCCCGGATTTCGTCAAAACGCATTTTAACCCCGCGCGCCAGCGTCAGGCAGGTAGCGGGATCAAGGGGTTTTTCGCTCACCGGTCATCCGCCTGCGGAACAAAAGCGCCGGGAGGAATGAATCCAGGCGTCACATAGGCGAAATGCAGGGCGTCAAGCTGCGCCCACAGCACACCGGTCTTGAAATAGAGCGCGTCCAGCACCTCCTGCTGCGCGGCGGGCGTCGTGGCGTGCTTCTGGCAATAGGCAAGCGCGAAATTGGCGTCCTGCGGCGCCTGGGTCAGGCGCGCCTCGAAATAGGACAGGACTTTTTCATCGACATAATGATAGTTGCGCAGCATGGCCGCGACCCGTTCCTGTATCAGACCGGGGGAAAACAGTTCCGTCAGGGAGGAGGCCACCGCCTGCAGCAGGCTCTGATCGCGCACATATCTGACATAGGCGTCCACTGCGAATTTCGTGGCGGGCAGAATGCCCTCTTCCGAGCGCACATAATCCGCATCGAGACCGAGGCCAGATGTCAGCTTCAGCCAGCGTTCCATACCCCCCGTATTGCGCCCGCTTCCGTCATGGTCGGTAATGCGGCGTATCCATTCCCGGCGCAGATCCGGATCATTGGCGCGCGACATCAGCGCCGCATCCTTCATGGGAATACGCGACTGGTAATAATACCGGTTGAGCGCCCAGGCCTGCAACTGGCCACGGGTCAGCCGCCCCTCATGCAGCAGCAGATGAAAGGGATGGCGCGCGTGATAACGCTCGGCGCCGATCTCGCGCAGCCTCGCCTCAAGCTCTTCCGGGCGCAGCAGATGCGATACCCGGATACGCTGTCCCGCGTTCACAGGACGATCTCCATTCCGTCCATGGCGACCTCCCACCCGGCCTTGTGAAGCGCTGCGCGTTCCGCCCCTTCCACATTCAGCGCCGGATTGGTGTTGTTGAGATGAATGAACATGCGCCGCCGCACTCCAAGCCCGGCAAAAGCCGCGACGCTTCCCCGGGGGCCGCTCATGCTCATATGGCCCATGCGGGCCCCGCTTTTCACGCCTTCACCGGATACAATCATTTCATCATCGGTATAGAGGGTGCCGTCAAAAAGCACCAGTGGCGCGTTACGCAGGCGCAACCCCAGGGGCGGGTTCATTTCCGCGCAGCCGGGAATATAGAAAAACCTGCCGCCGCCTTCGGTATCGCAGATTTCAAGACCAATAGTGTCGTCAGTCTCCGTTCCAAAATTTTTCTGCGTTGAATCCTCCAGATAGAGCGCAACCTTTCCAGGGACCGCAAAAGCGGTGATCCGGACGCCGGGAAGCGGTTCAAACGGGGTCTCCAGCGCAATGGGCTGACGCGTGACGTATTGAGGGTTCAGTACATTGAATACGCTATTCGAAGCCAGCGTTTCCAGCACGCGCCGGGTTGCATAAAGCTGAAAGGCCTGACTTTCACGCAGGTGCAACAGGCCCGCGACATGATCCACATCCGCATTTGTCAGGACGACGGAACGGATAGGCGTGGCGCGTACGGGTCCAGCGCTGTCCGGCTGTAACTGGGGATTGGCGCCGATCTGCTGGCGTAGATCCGGCGATGCGTTGCACAGGCACCAGTTCCTGCCGTCAATAGTTACGGCGATGGAGGATTGGGTTTGGGCGGGAAAATTCCGGTTGCCGGCGCGAACCTCACGGCAGTTCGCGTTATTGGCGTTCCATTGGGGAAAACCGCCCCCCGCCGCCGCGCCAAGGATCAGAATTCGCATCGTGGGAAGAACCCGTCATCAGCGCCAACGGATTCGGCGGTGATCAGTCACCCATACCGGCGCAGGCGTAACAGTTGATTTCCATGCCCACGCAGATTTCGACAATTCTGGGTTTTTTCCAGGCCGTTTTACGCATCCTTGGCGTCCTTTTACAATATCACGCATGGAATTGTCCCTGAAAACCCCCGTGTTGGCAAGCCAAATCAGCCCCACAGGCCGGGTGCAGGCGGATGCAGGATCCCGCCTTCCCCGTAATGCAAAGCCATGACCCGATCCCGCTCCAGCAGAAGCGGCCCATCCAGATCCACGAACTTCGCCATTCCCGCCAGCAGAACGGCAGGCGCCATGGCCAGCGAAGTGCCCACCATGCACCCCACCATGACGTCAAAGCCCTCTGCGGCAGCCGCATGGGCCAGCGCAAGCGCGGCTGTAAGCCCGCCGGTCTTGTCCAGCTTGATGTTGATCATGTCATAGCGGCCCCTGAGCTGGGCCAGAGTCGCCGTGTCGTGGCAGGATTCATCGGCACAGACCGGTACCGGCCGCTCGATCCCACCGAGAGCGGCATCGTCGCCCGCCGGCAGAGGCTGCTCGATCATCTCGACACCGAGGTCGGCCAGCTGCGGCGCCAGGGCCGTATACTGCTCCACGGTCCAGCCCTCGTTGGCATCGACGATGATCCGCGTCTCCGGCGCGTTGCGGCGCACGGCCGCGACCCGGTCGAGGTCCTCGGGACCCGCCAGCTTCAGCTTCAGCAGGGGCCGCGCGGCATTGTCAGCAGCCTTGCGCGCCATGTTCTCCACGCTGTCCAGGGAAAGAGTGAAAGCCGTGGTGACCGCCTGGGGCGCTGGCAGGCCGGCAATCTCCCAGTGGCGCCGGCCACTGAGCTTGCACTCAAGGTCCCAGAAGGCCAGGTCGACCGCATTGCGTGCCGCACCCGCCGGCAGCAGAGCCTGCAGCCCCTGACGGTCCAGGCCCTCGGCCAGCGCGCCATGCAGGCTCTCGACCTGCGCAATGACACTGTCGATCGATTCGCCGTAGCGGGCATAGGGCACCGATTCGCCGCGCCCGACGGCACCGTCCCGACTGAGTTCCACCAGCACCACCTCGGCAGTGGTCTTGCTGCCACGCGAGATCGTGAAGGTGCCGCGGATCGGCCAGGACTCGGTCGATACCTTGAGTAGGGTCATGGTCTGCGACTACAGCCGGTCGACCAGCGGAGCTACGCCCTCTGCGAAGGGATCCACCGTGGGCAGTTCGAGTTCGCGCTCGACCCGGCGCAGGTAGGCCTCGACACTCGACGGCTCCATCTGCGAGGTGTTCACGGCGACGCCGACGAAGCGAACCTTGGGGTTGGTCAGGCGCCCGGCGGCGAGGTTGGCTTCCATGCAGGCCTGCAGGCTGGGCAGACCGTAGTCCGGCAGGCCGCGCATGTGGCTGCGGGTCGGCTCGTGGCAAAGCACCAGGGCATCCGCCTGGGCGCCGTGCAGCAGCCCTAGGGAGACGCCGGCGAAGGAGGCGTGGAACAGCGAGCCCTGGCCCTCGATGACGTCCCAGTGG
>DMKG01000198.1:0-153 GCA_003454415.1 Alphaproteobacteria bacterium | reverse complement strand
TGGAACAGCGAGCCCTGGCCCTCAATGACATCCCAGTGATCGTCGTCATTGGCCGGCGACAGGTATTCGACGGCACCGGAAATGAAGTCGGCGACGACCGCATCGATGGGTATGCCTTCACCGGCGATCAGGATCAAACCGGCATCCTGATCG
>DMKG01000217.1:3375-4445 GCA_003454415.1 Alphaproteobacteria bacterium | reverse complement strand
CGCGCCCGCGCCCGCGCCCGCGCAGTGCGCGGGCTGGGACAGCCTACACACCGCTTCGCTCTGTTCCGGCTGCCCCATATTACGGCGTTATGTGTGAAACAGGAAATAGAAATCATGGGTTCAGAACTGCGTCCAAATCGAGAGCTTTATGGCAAAAGTTTTCCCCTGAGTCAGCGGAGGCTCGCATTTTTACTGACGAATTTACACATTTTGCTCATCCTGCGCTGATTTGGTCTTATAGAACGCTTGTCCTAATTGTGGTGGCGGTTTTTCACCAAGGTCAAATAAGCCCAGAAATAGAGCGCAGGTCTGGAGTGAGCCTAACTCATCAGTCAGCATCTACAAGACATGTTAATGCAAGCTACACAATTGATAAAATTAAGAAATTTGTAGACAGAGTAAAAGACATAAAGTCGGAAGGCAGGTATGCACACAACGAGACGTTCAAAGTGGGCGCGGAAAAACGCTGCGAGCTTTAACTTAATCGTTATTCCTAAGGAGCGAAAATGGATCGTTATATTTTAAAAAAGTCGGAAATAGAAGATCTGTCTGGAATCGATAAGACTCACTTTCTTAACGAAAATGCAAAGCGGAACAATAAATCATTGGGAGACCTTTTAGGTATTGCTGGTTTCGGGTTTCATATTATTGAAGTGCCGCCCAATAGCGAATCGACAGAGTATCACCAGCATAAATTTGAGGACGAGTGCGTTTATATTCTTTCTGGTGAGGCTGAAGTTACGATTGGTGTGGAGACCTATAATGTAGCGCCGGGTGATTTTATTGGTTATCGTGCCAATGGTCTCCCCCATTCAATGAAAAATACGGGTGAATCTCCTTTGCAGTGTATAGTGGTAGGTACGCGGCTGGCGCATGAAGTTGTAGATTACCCACGACAGGGTAAGAGACTGTTCTGCAATCATGGGCAGCCGTGGGATCTTGTCGACGTATCAAACATCACAAATCCGAATGCAGGTAAAAAGGCATAACAACTCGCAGCACGTTCGGCCCTCTGGGCTGGACCTCGCTACGCTCGGCTCCTGTGCGAGGCTCTATGTGCCACAAGCCTG
>DMKG01000217.1:2426-3024 GCA_003454415.1 Alphaproteobacteria bacterium | reverse complement strand
CGGCTTCATTTCGTTGTATTCTTAGTGGTTCTTCGTCCTGTAGTTTGTAAATTGCAATTTATATTTCCCGCTTATTTGTGCCTTACGAAGGCGCTCTTATACTTTTTATATACAGGATACCTATCATGTCTAATACAACGACTGGCACCGTAAAATGGTTCAATGAGTCTAAAGGTTTCGGTTTTATCGAGCAAAAGTCTGGCCCAGACGTCTTTGCACACTTCAGTGCCATTTCTGGCTCGGGTTTTAAAACCTTGACTGAAGGTCAGCAGGTTGAGTTCACTGTTACTCAAGGCCAAAAGGGCCCTCAGGCAGAGAACATTGTGGCTCTGTAGCAGTTTTATAATTCTTAAAAAGGCAAGCTGTAACGGCTTGCCTTTTTTTGTGCCCAAAATAAGTAATTCTGTCCCATTTCGGCGGCGTCATACCGTACATGGCTTGGCACTGACGATTCGAGACGCTGGCGATCAACGCCAAGTTCATCAATTGGTCAATCTCCCACCCGGCCAGTAATGGTAGAAATTGGAGCAGTCCATTTTCGGGCTGTCTCGACCGCAGTGGAGTGGGCGAGGGCTTCGACGTGTCGCAGCCGCTCGGC
>DMKG01000217.1:0-2403 GCA_003454415.1 Alphaproteobacteria bacterium | reverse complement strand
GGGGTTTATGTGCTGGAAATGTCGTCCTACCAACTCGACTTGATTGGCGCGTCGCGCGCCGATGTCGCGGTTCTGCTGAACATCACCCCGGATCATCTGGACCGGCATGGGGGGCTTCCCGGCTATGTGGCGGCGAAGCGCAGAATATTCAACGGACTGGCTTCAGGCGCCTGCGCGGTCATTGGCGTGGATGACGTTCATGGGGCGGAAATCGCCGATGATCTGTGCGCGCAGGGCGTTCAGGTGCGCCGGNNGGCCGCGAAGTTTCGCAGTGCAGTGTGAATGAATACATGGAGGTCAAGTCAGCTTGGCTCCGCCCAGACAGGCGCAGCGGAGGGCTCGTCTTCACTCAACAGATCCGCGGAAGCTGCTCTCCGGCAGGCAGGCGCAGCGGCCGGTCGATGCCGAGCGCGTTGCGCAAATACAGGTCGCGGCCCGAGCAGACATTCCCAATGATGGCGGCCCCCTCCCCGAGGGGCTGGTTCCTAAGTGCACGCAGGGCGTTCAGGTGCGCCGGATCAGTATTGGACAGCAACGGTTGCAGTCTGGTTTTCTTGTGCAGGATGGAACGCTTTATGAGGTCATGCCGGACGAGAGACACGCCATCACGGATCTGCGCGGCATGGAACGCCTGACCGGGGCGCATAACTGGCAGAATGCGGCCGCCGCCTGCGCGGCGGTGATGGCCCTGGGGGTAACACAGACCCGCATCGTGCAGGCGTTTCATACTTTCCCCGGGCTTGCCCACCGTATGGAGGAAGTGGGGCGGATCGGCGAGACGCGTTTCATAAATGATTCCAAAGCCACCAATGCGGAAGCTACAGCCCGCGCATTAGCTTGCTATGATGGCGTCCATGTGATTCTTGGTGGGGTGCCGAAAGCAGGGGGCATTGATTCGCTCGCGGCGTTTTTTCCCGGGATCAGGAAAGCTTATCTGATCGGGGACGCGGCGGAGGCGTTCGCCAGGACCTTGCAGGGACGGGTTGCGTATCAGAAGTGCGGAAATCTGGCGGCGGCGGTCGCGGCTTCGGTGCAGGATACGGCTGCGCAGAACGGTTCGGTGGTGTTGCTTTCGCCCGCCTGCGCGTCGTTCGATCAGTTTGAGAATTTCGAGGAGCGGGGCGAGGCGTTCCGCAGACTGGTGAAGGAGCATATGGCGAACGTACAGACGGGCCGTGTCTCGGGGAATGCAGCATGAGCAGTTTCGCGCGCACGGATACGAGTATTCTCGGGGAGTGGTGGTGGACCGTGGACCGCTGGATCCTTGGAGCGATCGCCGCGCTGATCGTCATAGGGACCCTGCTGACTCTGGCCGCGAGCCCGCCCGTTGCGGAACGCATCAATGCGGGCAGCTATCATTTCGTCAAAAAGCATCTGATGCTGCTGCCTGTGGGGCTGGTCCTCCTGCTGGGGATTTCCCTGACCGCGCCTGCGACGATAAAGCGGCTGGCAGTCGGCCTGTTTATCGTTTCACTGATGATGATGGCGCTGACCCTGGCCATTGGCGAGGAACGTAATGGCGCGCAGCGCTGGCTATCCTTTGGGGGAATGTCGATCCAGCCATCGGAGTTCCTGAAACCCGCACTCGTCGTTTTTGCGGCCTGGATGTTCTCGGAGCAAAACCGCGGCTCCGGGGCGCCGGGGAAACTCATTGCGATTTTGGCCTGGGCGGTTTCCGTCGGGTTGCTCGCCCTGCAGCCGGATTTCGGCCAGGCTTTTCTGATCACCGTGGTTTTCGCCGGCGTGTTTTTCATCGCAGGCATGCCCATGATCCTGGTGGGGGGGCTGCTGGTGGCGGGATCCCTTGGCGGCGTGGCCGCCTATTCCTTCGTGCCCCATGTCGCCAGCCGTATTGACAGGTTTCTGGATCCCAGTTCCGGGGACACATTTCAGGTGAGCACAGCAATCAACGCCTTCACGCAGGGAGGGATGTTTGGACGCGGTCCCGGCGAAGGCACAGTGAAACGCATCCTGCCGGATGCGCATACGGATTATATTTTCGCTGTGGTGGGTGAAGAGTTCGGCATGATCGCCTGCCTGCTGCTGGCGGGCCTGTTCGGATTCATTGTTTTGCGCGGCCTGGCGCGGGCCTTTGCGGCGGAGGATCATTTCGTTCAGCTGGCCGCTTCAGGGCTGATCTTTCTGTTCGGTCTGCAGGCGGTGATCAACATGGCGGTTAATCTCAAGGTGCTGCCATCGAAAGGCATGACCCTGCCGTTCATCAGTTACGGCGGCTCGTCGCTTCTGGCCTTGTCCATCACGACGGGCATGCTTCTGGCGCTCTTGCGCAAGCGTCCGGGTGTGGCTATCGGCGGCGCAACGGTGCTCCGGCCATGAGTAATTCGGTTTCAGAAGCCCCTATCCTGCTCGCCGCCGGCGGCACAGGGGGACACATGTTTCCCG
>DMKG01000025.1:3551-5435 GCA_003454415.1 Alphaproteobacteria bacterium | reverse complement strand
CGACGCTCTTCCGATCTCCTTTCCATGTCACGACCTGGCCGTTGAAAATGACTGAAACACTCATTTTTTTTGTATCGCCGATTGGCATGAACCGTGCAGACCTATGCCAGCGTCAGCACAAACGAATGAGTGACGCCCGCTATCGGGCTGGTAATGGCAGAAGCCTGGGACTCACATGGAAAATGCATTTTTAGTTTCGCTTTCTCATCTCAATGCGCTGAAGCGTGAGATGGACGTCATCGCCAACAATCTGGCGAATGCGAACACCACCGCCTTCAAATCGGACGGCATCCTGTTCGAGGAGTTTTTATCGTCAAAAGCCGAAGGCGGACCAGCCCCAGACATTTCCTTTGTGACGGATTATGGACTGGTGCGGAACATGAGTGTGGGAGAATTGACCCAGACCGGCAATCCGCTCGACGTGGCGATAAGCGGAAAGGGCTATTTCGCCATTCAGTTCAAGGATAACGTCGTCTACACCCGAAATGGCCATTTCAACATCAATAATGCGGGCGAACTCGTCACCTCTGATGGCTATCAGGTGCTCAATGACAATCTGAATCCGATCAAGTTCACCCCCGGCGCACCGCTGCCTGAAATCGCCGCAGACGGAACCATATCCTCCGCAGGCGCGCAGGCCGGAAGGCTTGGCCTGTTCAGCTTCGAGGACGAGCAGGGCATGCAGAAAACCATGAGCGGCCTGTTGACGACGGAGGAGACGAGAAAACCACTGACCCGCGGAGAAGCGCATCTCGTACAGGGAAGTCTGGAAAATTCAAACGTTCAGCCCGTCGCAGAAATGACCAGAATGATCGATGTTCTGCGCAAATACCAGACCGCCGTGAAATTAACCTCCGTTGACGACGAGTTAATGCGCAAGGCCATCGATCAGCTTTCACGCATCCGCTAACGGACCGAACACCGCGAATAAAAGGTTAAACACATGAAATCGCTCAACATCGCCGCCACCGGAATGCTGGCGCAACAACTCAATGTCGAAGTCATCTCGAACAATATCGCGAACATGAACACCACCGGCTTCAAACGTCAGCGGGCGGAGTTTCAGGATCTTCTCTATCAGAGCCTGGAGCGCGTCGGTTCCACCTCCTCGGACACCGGAACGGTTGTGCCCTCCGGCGTACAGGTGGGCTCCGGCGTCAAAGCAGGCTCCGTCTACCGCATCATCGAACAGGGAAATGTCACCTCAACGGGTAATCCCTATGATCTCGCCATTCAGGGCCGCGGCTATTTCCAGGTGACCCTGCCCAGCGGCGAGCAGGCCTATACCCGCGCTGGCTCCTTTTCCATCAGCGCGGAAGGCCAGATGGTCACTCCGGAAGGATATGTAGTAGGGCCCGGAATCGCCATACCCCAGGAGGCCACCGAGATCACCATTAACAAACAGGGTCAGGTGCTGGCTAAACTTCCGGGCCAGGTGGAATCGCAGAATGTCGGTCAGCTTGAACTGGCGGTTTTCTTCAACGAAGCCGGACTGGAGGCGATGGGTAATAACCTGTTCACGGAAACCCCTGCTTCCGGCGCCGCCCAGGTCTCGACGCCGGGAGCGCTCGGCTTCGGATCGGTGCTGCAGGGGTTTGTCGAGAACTCGAACGTCAATCCGGTTTCTGAAATCACCGCGCTGATAACCGCGCAGCGCGCCTATGAAATGAACTCCAAGGTCATCAGCGCATCCGATGAGATGCTTTCTGCAACCAGCAATCTGCGCAGGTAGGCCATGATATCCGGTAAACTGGCGATATTCGCCTCATTTCTCGCCTCACTCATCCTTTTCGGCATTTCGCCAGCCGCCGCTATGAACCAGACCCATATGGTCCCCGTTCTTGCGTCGCCCCTGGCCAGGGGTGATGTCATCCGGGAGGAAAT
>DMKG01000025.1:577-3254 GCA_003454415.1 Alphaproteobacteria bacterium | reverse complement strand
GACGATCTGATTGGCAAGGCCGCCAAACGGCCATTGCGGGCGGGCGCGCCGCTGCGCGCCAGTGATGTCAGCGAACCGAAACTGATCAAAAAGGGAGAACTGGTGATGGTGGTGTTCGAATCCCCCGGGTTAAACCTCGCCATTCGCGGCAAGGCGCTTGAAGATGGGGTGCTTATGCAGGCCGTGCGGGTGATGAACACGCAAACCGGCCGTACATTCGAAGGGACCGTTACCGCGCCCGGATATGTGCTGGCGTCACCGCCGCCAAGCCTGCCGGCTGCGCCGGCGGCAGGAATTCAATATTCGCCATATTCAAGGGCGGCAATCCGGTCAGCCGGCAACCAGAATTAACGGATCCTCCACCATGTCCCCGAGCTTACCCCTCTACCGAATCCTGATCCGGACGGTTCTGTGCTCCGCGCTCATTTCTCTGGGCGCTTGTTCAAACACCATGAACCGGCTCCAAAGCATTGGCAGTCCACCTCCCCTTACCCCTTTGCAGGGCGAAAAGGCAGGGGTGCCCCAGGCGACCCAGGTGGCGCTGCCGATGCCCGCGGATCAGCCCTACACCACGAAGCCCAACTCTCTTTGGCGTACGGGCTCCCGCGCGTTTTTCAAGGATCAGCGCGCCACCAAGGTAGGAGATATTCTGACCGTCAACATCAATGTCACCGACAGCGCCACCGTGGATAACAAGACAACGCGCTCCAGGACGGCCAGGGAAGGCGCTTCGGCCAATGCGCTGCTGGGTTATGAAAGGAGCCTGGGAAAGATCTTGCCCGAGGCGATCGATCCTGAAAATCTGATCGATACGAATTCCTCCAGCAAAAATGAAGGCGCCGGTTCGGTGAACCGAAAGGAGGCCATCAACACGACGGTCGCTGCGATCATCACCCAGATTTTGCCAAATGGAAACTTCGTGATTCAGGGCCGCCAGGAAGTGCGCATCAATTTTGAAGTGCGTGAAATCATGATTTCAGGCGTGGTGCGGCCGGAAGACATCAGCAATCAGAACACTGTTCAGCATACCCAAATCGCCGAGGCCCGCATTTCCTATGGCGGAAGGGGCCAGCTTACCGACGTACAGCAGGCGCGTTACGGACAGCAGCTTTTCGACATCCTCGCCCCGTTCTGACCTTTTCCCCATTCAGAAGGCGGTCCTGTAATTGACCAGCCTTCTGAAAAAGGAGAGTGCGAAAGCGATAATTCTTGGTCAGCCTGATTTTCAATAACTGTTTGACCTGAAAAGCATTTTTCACCGGTCAGATTTGAATCATCAGATTATGGTAAAATAAGTCTTGAAAAAAATAAGGGAATATCATTCAGTAACGATGGGCCCAATTATGCCTAAGAGGAGAAAATACCATTCATTTTTGAAAGGGATCGACAATGTTCAGAAAATCACTGGCTGTATCAGCCTTTGCAGGACTTCTGGCGGCGGCAGGATTGTCCGCGCCGGCAGAAGCAAGCTTGACCAATCTGGCGAGCTTTACCGGAAATGTAGGCCTGTCCAGCGATGGGTGCGGCTCAACTTCCCAAGCCTGTAGCGTAACCATCAACGCTCCAACCGGGTCAACGGTGCTTGCGGCCTATCTCTACACTTCCACCTTCAGCTTTTCAGGCCCCTTGAGCGCCGCGGACGTTAACGGCACTACTCTGGACGGCAATGCTCTTACTTTTACCAGTCTGGGCACGAATTCCGAGGCTTGCTGCAGTCTTACGGCCTTTCGTTCAGATGTGACCAGTATTGTAGCCCCGATCATTAATTCCTCGGCTCTTACCAGCTTTACATTCGATATTACCGAAGTACACGGCGGCCAGGACGGGGAAGCCCTGCTTGTTGTTTTCGAAAACGCAGCCCTGCCCGTTTCTTCTGTAGGTATTCTGGATGGCTTTTCATTGAGCGGAGGCGACACGACCTCAATTCTTTTTTCAAGCCCCCTGGATCCAACGGCGCCAGGCTTTCAGGCTGAAATGCGTATCGGCGACGGTTTCAGTTGCTGCGGCCAGGCTTCCACCATTGCAGTCAACGGAACCACGATCACCGAGAGTGCAGGCAATAATGATGATGGATTAGGCGGCACTTCCAATGGCCAGCTCTTCACCATGGGTGGCGATGACGATCCTTTCTCGCCGTTTCTGCCTACCTATGAAGAGGACCATGAACGGTATAACCTCGTGCCGCAGATTACCGCCGGCGACACGCGTATCGATATCGTCACCACCAATTCCAGTTTTGACGACAACATCTTTGTGGCGGCGTTTCTGGTGACGGGTGAGGCGACATTTGATGACAACACGGATAATGACGTGCCTGAACCCGCTTCACTGCTGATCCTGGGCGCTGGTCTTGCGGGGCTTTCCTTCGCCCGGCGCCGTTTAGCCGCCTGACCGTTTATTAAGATTGCGTACAAAAGCGGTCCCATCTGGGACCGCTTTTTTTATTGGTATTTGTAACTTTCCCCTATCGATTACTTTCCCCGGCTTACGGCAATCTTGCGGCTTGTGGCGTACCGGGGCTATCCTGAACAGAAAATACTAGTGTCAGAATGACGGCTCGGAGGACTGCGCCATGAAATTAGGACTATCCATCGGTTATTCCGGCGGCCGGATGAGCCTACCCGTTGAGCGTATTCAGCTTGCGGAGCGGCTGGGCTATGATTCCATCTGGACGGCA
>DMKG01000025.1:0-369 GCA_003454415.1 Alphaproteobacteria bacterium | reverse complement strand
CGGCTGGGTTATGATTCCATCTGGACGGCGGAAGCCTATGGTTCGGACGCGATCACACCGCTCGCCTATCTCGCCGCGCTGACCAAACGCATCCGGTTGGGGACCGGCATTATTCAGCTTGCTGCGCGCACTCCCGCCGCCACCATGATGTCTGCGGCCACCGTGGACGAGTTGGCTGGCGGCGACCGCTTCATTTTAGGGCTGGGGGTGTCGGGTCCACAGATCGTCGAGGGATGGTATGGCCAACCCTGGGGCAAACCCTATTGGCGCATCCGCGACTATGTGGAGATCATGAAGAAGATCCGCGACCGGCAGGAACCGGTCACCCATCAGGGCCGGGAAATCTCCTTGCCCTACACAGGACCGGGC
>DMKG01000114.1:1322-7089 GCA_003454415.1 Alphaproteobacteria bacterium | reverse complement strand
TCCGGCTTCTTGAGCACCCAGATGGGGGTGCGCTGATAGACATCCAGGTGCGCCACCTGCGGGGCGATCTCGGGAATCAGCTGCACCGCGGTGGCACCGGTACCGATCACCGCTACGCGCTTGCCGGTAAGGTCCACATTGTGGTCCCAGCGCGCGGTATGCATGCGCTCACCCTGGAAATCCTCGACACCCGTGATATCCGGCAGCTTGGGTGAAATCAATCCGCCGGTGGCGGACACCAGATGACGGGCGGTGACCAGCCCCTTGTCGGTCGTCACCCGCCACAGGTGGTTGCCTTCGTCAAACTCGGCGCGCTCCACGCTGACGCCGAAGCGCATGTACGGATAGAGACCGTACTTGCTGGCCACGCGGCGGGCGTAGTTCTGCAACTCGTCACCCGGCGCGAAGACCCGCGACCAGTTCGGGTCCTGCTCGAAGGAAAAGGAGTAGACGAAGGAGGTGATGTCCACCGCCACGCCGGGGTAGCGGTTGTCGCGCCAGGTGCCGCCGATGCGGTCCGCCTTCTCGAACAGCACGACGTCATGGCCGGCGCGGGCGAGCTGCTGCGCGCAGGCCATGCCCGAAGGGCCCGATCCCACGATCGCCACCCGCTTTCCTGTCCGGCGTTCGGGAATTTCCGGTACGATCCAGCCTTCCTGCCAGCCCCGGTCTATGATCGCGCATTCAATGGTTTTGATGGCGACCGGCGTATCGATGATATTCAGGGTGCAGGCGGCCTCACACGGCGCCGGGCAAATCCGGCCCGTGAATTCCGGAAAATTATTGGTGGAATGCAGCACTTCGAGCGCTTCGCGCCAGCGGTCGCGATAGACCAGATCATTCCAGTCGGGAATGATATTGTTTACCGGACAGCCGCTATGGCAGTAGGGAATTCCGCAATCCATGCAGCGCGCGCCCTGACGCGTCAGCTCCACCTCCTCCAGCGGAACAATAAACTCCCTGAACTCCTTCAGCCGTTCATCCACGGGCCTGTAGGCGCGATCGCGCCGCTCATATTCCATGAAGCCGGTAATTTTACCCATGCTGCACTTCCATTATTTCGATCGGTTTAACTGACAAGCCGCAGATTGGGCTTGGCCTGCTGTGCGGCCAGTTCCTCCGCCTGCAATTCCAGCAGAGCGCGGCGGTAATCATGGGGCGTGACCTTCAGGAATTTGCCGCGATAATCCTTCCAGTTATCCAGGATTTCCCTGGCGCGTACGCTTTTGGTGTAGGCAAGATGGTTGCGCAGCATCATTTGAATGCGCTCCGCATCGTATTTAAGCGGGTCCGCCGCAATGGCGGCGGGTTCAACCGCTTCCGCGCCATCCTCACTGATGCCGGATAGTTCAACCAGTTGCGTGTTGCAGCGCTGGCCGAACAGCCCGTCCTCATCCAGGACATAGGCGATGCCGCCGCTCATGCCGGCCGCAAAGTTTCGCCCCGTGGGCCCGATCACCAGCGCAACGCCTCCGGTCATGTACTCGCAGCAGTGATCGCCTGCGCCTTCCACCACCGCATGGGCGCCGGAATTGCGCACGGCGAAACGCTCGCCCGCGACGCCGCGGAAATAGCATTCGCCGCTGATGGCGCCGTAAAGCACAGTATTGCCGACAATGATGCTCTTTTCCGGGGTGATCGCGCTTTCCGGCGCCGGGTGGATGATCAGCCTTCCGCCGGACAAGCCCTTGCCAACATAATCATTGGCCTCCCCTTCCAGGGTCAAGGTAATCCCCTTGGCCAGGAATGCGCCGAAGCTCTGCCCCGCCGTTCCCTTGAAACGGATATTGATCGCGCCATCGGCCAGGCCGGCATGTCCATGCCGTTTCGCCAGCGCTCCCGACAGCATCGCGCCCGTAGTGCGGTCCGTGTTACGGATCGGGAGATCGAGCGAAACCGTCTTGCCCTCTTCCAGCGCGGGCTGGCACTGGGCGATCAGGCTGCGATCCAGCACGCCGGAAAGCTTGTGGTCCTGTTTTTCGCAATTGAAGACCGCGACCCCGGGGATGGGCGGCGGCTGATAGAACAGACGGCTGAAATCCAGCCCTTTCGCTTTCCAATGGGTGATGGCCCTGTCCTTGCGCAGCAGATCCGTGCGGCCAATCATTTCGTTGAAGCTGCGGAAGCCCATCCGCGCCATGAGCGCACGGACCTCTTCGGCAACGAAGAAGAAATAATTGATCACATGTTCCGGCTGACCGGTAAAGCGCTTGCGCAGCTCCGGGTCCTGGGTGGCGATCCCGACCGGGCATGTGTTGAGATGGCACTTGCGCATCATCACACAGCCGCTGGCGATGAGCGGCGCCGTTGCAAATCCGAATTCATCCGCCCCCAGAAGCGCGCCGATCACGACGTCGCGTCCGGTTCTGACGCCGCCATCCACCTGCACGGCGATGCGCCCGCGCAACTGGTTCAGCACCAGGGTCTGATGGGTCTCCGCCAGTCCGATTTCCCATGGGCTTCCGGCATGTTTCAAAGAGGTGAGCGGACTTGCGCCAGTGCCTCCTTCAAAACCTGAAATGGTCACGTGATCGGAACGCGCCTTGGCGACGCCCGCCGCCACGGTGCCGACGCCCATTTCCGACACCAGCTTGACGCTGACCAGGGCCTCCGGATTGACATTCTTGAGATCGAAAATAAGCTGCGCCAGATCCTCGATGGAATAGATGTCGTGATGCGGCGGCGGCGAGATCAGCCCCACGCCCGGGGTGGAGTGGCGCACCTTGCCGATGACCTTGTCCACTTTGTGCCCTGGCAATTGCCCGCCTTCGCCGGGCTTTGCGCCCTGCGCCATCTTGATCTGCATCATGTCGGAATTGGCGAGATATTCCGCCGTAACGCCAAACCGCCCGGAAGCCACCTGCTTGATGGCGGAGCGCATGGAATCGCCATTGGGCAGAGGAACGAAACGGTCCGCCTCTTCCCCGCCTTCGCCTGTGTTGGAACGGCCGCCAATCCGGTTCATGGCGATCGCAAGGTTGGTGTGCGCCTCCCGGCTGATGGAGCCGTAAGACATCGCCCCCGTGGAGAAGCGTTTGACAATGGCCGCCGCCGGCTCCACCTGGTCAAGGGGAATGGGCGCCGCCGCCATCTGTATCTCGAACATGCCGCGCAGGGTCAGCAACTGCTCGTTCTGCTCATTGATCAGACTGGCGAACCTGTCGTATTCAGCCTGCGCATTGCCGCGCACCGCGTGCTGCAAGTGGCTGATGGTGATCGGGCTCCAGGCATGGGCCTCGCCGCGGATTCTGAAGGCGTAATCGCCGCCCGCATCGAGCGCATCGCGGTAGAGCGGACCGCCGTCATAGGCGATGCAGTGGCGTTCCACGGTTTCCCTGGCGATGACCTCAAGCCCCACGCCTTCGATCTGCGTCTTGGTGCGGGTGAAATATTTCTCGACAAATTCCTCGGTCAGGCCGACGGCGTCAAAAATCTGCGCGCCGCAATAGGACTGGAATGTGGATATGCCCATTTTGGACATGACCTTGAGCAGACCCTTGCAGATCGCCTTGATGTAATATTCATGCGCCTTTTTCTCATCCTCCCCATCGACGCGGACGCCGCGCATTTCCGAAATCGTCTGCAGCGCCAGATAAGGATTGATGGCCTGTGCGCCATAACCCGCGAGTGTGGCGAAATGGTGCACTTCACGCGGCTCGCCGGATTCCACCACAATTCCCACCGAGGTGCGCAGCCCCGCGCGGATCAGATGATGGTGGACGGCCGAACAGGCCAGAAGCGCAGGAATCGGAATATTATCCTGGTCAACCTTGCGGTCCGACAGAATGATGATGTTTTCCCCCTCCAACACCTCTGCTTCAGCGTTTTTGCATAGCTCCAGAAGCGCCGGCTCAAGTCCTTCCGCCCCGCGCGCGGCCGGGAAGGTCGTATCCAGCGTGACCGAGCGGAAATCGTTTTCCTCCACATCGCCGATATGCCGGATCTTCTCCAGATCCTCATTGGTCAGAATCGGGTGGCGCACCTCCAATCGTTTGTGGGCGCCGCCCGAGTCCAGATCCAGCAGATTGGGCAGCGGGCCGATCATGGAGACGAGCGACATCACCAGTTCCTCGCGGATCGGATCAATCGGCGGGTTGGTGACCTGGGCGAAAAGCTGCTTGAAATAGGTGTATAAAAGTTTCGGCTTCGACGAAAGCGGAGATACAGGCGTATCCGTGCCCATGGAGCCTACGGCTTCCTCTCCATTCTCCACCATTGGCGCAATCAGAAATTTTAGATCTTCCTGGGTGTAGCCGAACACCTGCTGACGGTTCAGCAACGTGTCGCGGTTAGGCCGCATCGCCGCATATTCGGTGGGCAGATCTTCCAGACGGCATTGAGTCTGATCCAGCCATTCCTGATAGGGGTGCGCGCTGGCCAGGGTCTCCTTGATTTCATCGTCGGAAATGATCCTGCCCTGTTCCAGGTCGATCAGCAGCATCTTGCCGGGCTGCAGCCGCCATTTTTCGACGATCTTTTCCTCGGGAACCGGCAGTACGCCCATTTCGGAGGCCATCACCACCATATCGTCGCTGGTGACGTAATAACGCGCCGGACGCAGGCCGTTACGGTCCAGGGTCGCGCCTATCTGGCGCCCGTCGGTAAAGGCCATGGCGGCGGGGCCGTCCCACGGCTCCATCAGCGCCGCGTGATATTCGTAAAACGCGCGGCGCTTCTCATCCATCAGGGGATTGCCAGCCCAGGCTTCCGGAATCAGCAGCATCATCGCATGCGCGAGGGAATAGCCGCCCGCAACCAGAAGCTCCAGCGCATTGTCGAAACAGGCCGAATCCGACTGGTTTTCCGGGATCAGCGGCCAGAGTTTGTCTAGGTCATCCCCCAGCAGTTTTGAACGCATGGTGTGACGCCGCGCCGCCATCCAGTTGATATTGCCGCGCAGCGTATTGATCTCGCCATTATGACAGACCATACGGAAAGGCTGGGACAGCGACCAGGTGGGGAACGTATTGGTTGAGAACCGCTGATGAATCAGCGCCATGCCCGAGACCATGGCCGGGTCCTGCAGGTCCTTGTAATACACGCCGACATTATCGGCCATCAGCATGCCTTTATATAAAAGCGTGCGGCTGGAGAAGGAAGGCGCATAGAAATTGCGCGCGACATTGCCGCCAATCTCATCGGCGGCAAAACGGCATTGTTTGCGGATCACCATCAGCTTGCGTTCAAAAGCGTCCTGATCCGGGCAATTCTCGCCACGGCCAATGAAGATCTGGCAACTTTTCGGCTCGGTGGGTTTTACTGAATAGCCCAGTTCCGAATTGTCCACGGGCACATCGCGCCAGCCCAGCGGGATCTGTCCCTCCGCCAGAATGCAGCGCTCCACCAGCGCCTTGCTCTGGGCAAGCTCCTCCGGATCGGGGGGGAAAAACATGAAACCCACGGCATAAGCGCCTTCAGCCGGCAGGGTGATCCCCAGTCTACCGGCTTCCTGACGCAGGAACTGGTCCGGCAACTGGATCAGAATACCGGCGCCGTCGCCCGCTTTGGGATCGGCGCCAACCGCTCCGCGATGAGTAAGATTTTTGAGAATGGTCAGTCCCTGAACGATGATCTCATGGCTTTTCTTGTTCTTGATATTCGCCACAAAGCCAATGCCGCACGCATCCCGCTCGTTGCGGGGATCATAAAGACCCCGCCGTTCCGGCAAGCCTGGTATATTATTCCTCATGGGGCACCCATTTACTTCACTTCACTTCACTTCACTCTACTTCACTTCACTTCAATCACTTCACTTCACTTCACTTCA
>DMKG01000114.1:872-1144 GCA_003454415.1 Alphaproteobacteria bacterium | reverse complement strand
TCACTTCACTTCACTTCACTTCAGGACTACAGGACCTCAGACTAATCGGCAATGCAGCCTGTGAAAACCGTAGCGCCGGCTTTACCAGGCCCATAAATAGTCCGGTTTAATGACAATCCGGTTCCGCTTGCCCTTGCCGGGCATGCGATACAACAGAATTGCGATACAACAGAATGATGTGTTCTGTTTCCCGCTTTACCTGGAACGCTATTTTCAATGGCGTCGGTAACTTGGCCCTATACTATAGCGGCTCTTACGGCGTCAGGCATAGA
>DMKG01000114.1:454-657 GCA_003454415.1 Alphaproteobacteria bacterium | reverse complement strand
TATAGCGGCTCTTACGGGGTCAGGCATAGAAAAATATGTCAGCATTACCTACCTTTTTGTCGCCGGGTCGACCTGTAAAAAATCAGAAACCCCAAGACACAAAGGCTTGCAGTATACCGCCGCATCTCCTTTCAAATCATTCCGCTCTAGCGATAAGCGGCGATAATCCCCAGAAAATCCTCCGCTTTCAGGCTGGCGCCGCC
>DMKG01000114.1:0-200 GCA_003454415.1 Alphaproteobacteria bacterium | reverse complement strand
GCGCCGCCCACCAGGGCGCCATCGACATTGGCGACCCCCATCAATTCCGCCGCATTGCCGGGTTTGACCGAACCGCCGTAAAGGATACGCATCTGCGCCCCGTCCCGGAAGCGGCGCTCCAGTTGCGCGCGGATAAAGCCATGCACCTCAGCCACATCTCCCGCAACCGGCGTGCGTCCCGTGCCGATCGCCCAGACCGG
>DMKG01000037.1:2535-2915 GCA_003454415.1 Alphaproteobacteria bacterium | reverse complement strand
AGGACTCTGGCGCGCCATGCCAGCAGCGGCATCACGCGGAAGGAATAGAGGTCATAGAGCGTATCGAGAACCGGCGTGTCCACATTGAAAAACTCCAGACACAGAAACCTTCCACCCGGTTTAAGAACACGATGGGCTTCGCTGAGCGCGCGCCCGATATGCGTGACATTGCGCATGCCGAACGCGATGGTATAGGCGTCGAACGCCCTGTCGGGGAACGGCAGCTGCGAGGCGTCCCCGGCAAGCCATCGGACAGGGGCGCGCGGCGCCCGCCGGCGCCCCTCTTTCAGCATGCTGAGATTGATATCGCAAACCGTGATTTCCGCCCTGCCCTTCAGGCGATCCGCCACGCGGTTTGCAATGTCGCCGGTGCCCCCCGC
>DMKG01000037.1:1969-2291 GCA_003454415.1 Alphaproteobacteria bacterium | reverse complement strand
CTATTGCAATGTCGCGGGTCCCCCCCGCCATATCAAGCAGACAGAGCCCCTCGCGTGGGCGAAGCCAGTCCACCATCGCCGCTTTCCACAACCGGTGCATCCCTCCCGAGAGCACGTCGTTCATCAGATCATAGCGGGGGGCGACAGCGTCAAACACGCCCCGGACAAGGCGGGCCTTCTCGCTTTCGGGCACTTCCTGAAAGCCAAAATGAGCGGTTTTTTTCATGGCTGGGACCATAGCGCAAATCCGCACCGGGTTGAACTGCGCTGTTCCGGATGTTCCGCCTTACCGGAATCCCCGCGACGCCAGTGTGGTGGATTT
>DMKG01000037.1:0-1724 GCA_003454415.1 Alphaproteobacteria bacterium | reverse complement strand
CAAATCCAAAACCACACTGGAAATATATTTGCTAGCGTCCTTACGATTGCAGAGTTCTGATCGAGACCGCCATACGCACTTAAGAGCTTTGCAATCGGGACGCCAGTTCGCGCACGTCTTCCCATCCCGCCCGTAAAGGGCCAAAGTCCCTTGCTTTCAGCGCCGCGGCCGCGGCGGCAAGACGGCCCGCCGCAAATGGCGGCTCTCCACTCATGACGCCGGCGAGATAGACGGCCAGAAAGGTGTCGCCGCAACCGGTAGTGTCCGATATGGGCCAGGCTTCGCCGGAAGCCAGGCGGATGGAGACATGGTGGAATACCCCGCGATGACAGATCAGCGCCCCTGAACCGCCGGAGGTGATCACCACATGCTCGATTCCCTGACCGGACAAGTGACGCGCCGCGGCTTCCCTGTCCGTCTGGCCTGTCAGCAGGGCGGCTTCCGCATCATCCGCCTTCAGAATGTCGATACAGGGCAGAAACGAGGTTTTCCCGGGCCAGTCCGCCGCAAGGACTTTTCCGCCAGACGCCCTGCGCACAAACCCCTGCACATCCAGGGCGATGCGGTGCCGGCGCTGTGCGGCGATATGACTGATCAGATCCGCGGAGATGTCGCCTTGCAGCAAAGGCCCAAGATAGACCCATCTGGTCCGGAGCGGCGGAAGGTCATCCATCCGGATCGGAGCCGCCCTCCCGTCAACCGTTTGTGCGCGGCGCGCTTTATCTTCCGAATACTCATTAATGAAACCGGTGGTCTGCGCCGATGGCGACACGTTTACGATTGCTCCTGCCGCGCGTAACTCCCGGGTCAGGTGTTCCCTATCGGCTTTAGCCAGTCTGGTGATGATTTCAACGGGCAGGCCAAATCCGCGCAGCGCCATGCCCGCATAATATACCGCGCCGCCGGGCTGCGCCCTTGCCTCCCGCCCCGGGACGCGCACGATGTCCTGGCTGACCGGGCCGATCAGCGTTACGCCAGCCCCTGTCAAACCGCGCATGCAGGCAAGACGCGCGGGAGAAAAGGTTCAACCGCCGGCCACATGGTCCCGCCTGAGATTGCGGAGTAAAGCGCGCAGCTTTGCAGGCGGCAGCGGTTTTTGCAGCAAATGCGTGAAGCGCCCGCGAAGGGCCGCACGCACCTCGGTCACGGAATCCCCGGTGACAAATATCACGGGCGTGCGCAATGGGATCATGGACGCGATACGGTCAATGGCGTCCACACCCGTTTCACCCCCGGGCAGACGGTAGTCTGTGATCACAATATCAGGGATAAACCGGTGCTGGGAGAGCATATCGCGAGCCTCTGCGCCGCTCGCAACACCCATGACCTGCATGCCCCATAACTCAAGGAGTCTTTGCATGGCCTCTAAAGCCGCCTGATCGTCTTCTATCAAGAGCGCTTTCATCCCGTGCAGATCCCAGCTCGCTCCCGCATTGACACGGTCCTGACGTATTTCATGCGTCAGGGTCGGATCGCCCAAAGGAATTTCCAGGGAAAAAACCGATCCCTCATTCATGCGCGAACGCACCCTGACCGGATGACCCAGCAACCGCGCATATCCACGCACGATTGAAAGGCCAAGTCCCAGCCCCTGACTGATATCCCCGTCGGGGTTGCTGAGCCGGTAAAATTCATCAAAAATGAAATTAAATTTGTCTTCCGGAATGCCCACGCCAGTATCCCACACCTCGATATGCGCGAAATCGCCTTTGCGCCGGCAGCTG
>DMKG01000228.1:2236-3337 GCA_003454415.1 Alphaproteobacteria bacterium | reverse complement strand
GGATGGCCGAGCCGACGCGTGGGCTGCGCAATCCCACCCTCATCTCTCATCTGGCCAAACAAAAAAGCCCCATTCAAGGGGCTTTCTCTTTGTATGGCGGAGAGGGTGGGATTCGAACCCACGGTACGCTCGCGCGCACAACGGTTTTCGAGACCGCCCCGATCGGCCACTCCGGCACCTCTCCTGTACGCCGCCACGCCGGCAATGGATTTTCCTGTCCGCCTGACGGGCGGGCGCAAATTACCCGCTTTGCGGCCATTTGCCAATCCCGTCCGCATAAAATCGGGCAGATCAGATCACAGCCTCGATCAGATGGGGTCCGCGGGCCTTGGCCGCGGCGGCGAACTGATGGTTGAATTCCTCCTGGGTGGTGGCGCGGCTGGCTTCCACACCCATGCCATTCGCCAGTTGCACCCAGTTCAGATCCGGGTTCGAAAGATCCAGGAGATCGAGCGCTCTGCGCCCCGGATTTCCGGCGCCGACCCGCATCAGCTCCACCTGCAGGATCAGATATTTGCGGTTGGAAAACACCACGGTGACGACGTCCAGTTTCTCCCGCGCCATGGTCCATAACGCCTGCAGCGTATACATGCCGCCGCCATCGCCGCTGAGGCACACCACCTTGCGGTCCGGACACGCCACCGCGGCTCCTGCCGCCAGCGGCACCCCCTGGCCAATGGAGCCACCCGTCAGACCCAGCCAGTCCACCGGCGCGACGCCGGCGGTGGGGGCGTAGCACGCAAAACCGGACGTCGCCGCCTCGTCCGAGACGATGGCGTTTTCCGGCATCAGCGCCCCCAACGCCGCGCCGATCGTATGGGCGTTGAACTGTCCCCCCGTGGGCAAAGTGGGCCGCGCCGCCTGCTGCACAAGCGCAGGGGCGGCCGGGGCGTTCAGTTCCGACGCCAGCGCTTCCAGCGCATGCACGCCATCCTGCTGCGCGGTTGCGAGGATCAGCGTCTCGCAGCCATCGGGCGTCAGCCATCCCGGTTTGCCGGGATAGGCGAAGAACGAGACCGGAGGCTTGGTTCCCACCAGAATCAATTGTTCCGTGCCCTTCAGAAACTCCACCATGTCTTCGGCGAAATAGGGCATTTTCTC
>DMKG01000228.1:1769-1999 GCA_003454415.1 Alphaproteobacteria bacterium | reverse complement strand
GCGCCGCGTTCAATCCGCCCAATGAAGGTATCGCACACCAGCCGCGCGCCGCTTGCGGCCGCAATGCGTCCCGCGGCGTGTGTGCCCCGTCTGCTCAGCGCGGGCCCATTCATCAGCAGCATGGTCTTCCTGCCATTCTTCAGCATTCTGGCGGCGGCGGTGATAATGCCGTCTTCCGTACGGGGAACCGGCGGAGGGGCGACGGGGTTTGCGGGGCCGCCAGCCTCGTT
>DMKG01000228.1:681-1521 GCA_003454415.1 Alphaproteobacteria bacterium | reverse complement strand
GGGTTTTGCGGGGCCGCCAGCCTCGTCCCAGGCGCAGTTCGTAGGCACGACGAGGGTGGCGATCTGACCGGGATAGGTCATCGCCGCGGCGACCGCATTGGCGCCATCCGCGGCCAGGCTGTTCGCGTCTTTGCTGCTGTGCAGCCAGTGGGACACCGGTTTCGCCAGGCCCATGATGTCCGAGGCCAGAGGCGCGTCATAAGCCAGATGATAAGTGGCGTGATCGCCGACCACATTGATCATCGGCGTCCTTGCGCGCCTTGCATTATGAATATTGGCCGAAGCATTGGAAAGGCCGGGCCCCAGATGGAGCAGGGTGAAGGCGGGTTTGCCCGCCATGCGGGCGTAACCGTCCGCCATACCGCTGACCACGCCTTCGAACAGGCCAAGAACGCCGCGCACCCCCTGAATGCGGTCAAGCGCCGCGACGCAGTGCATTTCGGATGTGCCAGGATTGGTGAAGCAGACATTGACGCCACTATCGACAAAGGTCTGCATTAGACTTTCCGCGCCATTCATGGCTTTCTCTCCCTCATTACGGCGATTTTCTTTCCAGCCTAGCATAATGCCAGACCCTGCAGAGTAAACTGATTTATTCCCTCAACTTCCTGGTTCGGTTTTTCATCCGCTCAGCGCATTAAAGTGATACGGCTGTCTGAATTTGCGCAGCGCCGGCGCGGCGGATCTGTGATCCCCCCGCAGCAAGACTATTCCAAAAGCGGACATCCCATTCTAGAAAGGTGCTGTCGAATATATCTGTCCATGGGAACCTGACGATGAATGTGACCGAAGCCGTCCTGCTGCGCAAATCCGTGCGAGCCTTTCTTTCCACCCCCGTGC
>DMKG01000228.1:0-458 GCA_003454415.1 Alphaproteobacteria bacterium | reverse complement strand
GCCTTTCTTTCCACCCCCGTGCCGGAAAGCGTGATCCGGCAGATTCTGACCGATGCGGCGCGCGCGCCATCCGGGGGCAATGTGCAGCCCTGGAAAACCTATGTGCTGGGCGGGGCGGTCCGTGACGAACTGGTGGCGCGGATAACAGCTCACTGGCAGTCCGGCAATTATGGCGAGGGAACGGAATATGAGATCTATCCGAAGGAGCTCGGCGAGCCCTATATGACACGGCGGCGGGATGTGGGCTTCAAATTGTATGAACTGGCTGGGGTCGCGCGCAAGGACACCGCAGGACGGATGAGACAGATGTTCCGCAATTTCGAACTGTTTGACGCGCCGGTCTGTCTGATCTTCACCATCGACCGGGTTATGGGGCCTCCTCAATGGGCTGATCTCGGCATGTATATCCAGACGGTGGCGCTGCTTGCGGTGGATCACGGACTGGCGAGTTGCATGCA
>DMKG01000254.1 GCA_003454415.1 Alphaproteobacteria bacterium | reverse complement strand
CGCAAGCATCCGCAGCAGGAATTTCTGCAGGTGGATACGACCAATATCCTGTTCATCTGCGGCGGCGCATTCGCCGGGCTGGAGCGGATTATCTCCGGCCGCGGGCGGGGCACGTCCATCGGCTTTGGCGCCAATGTCAATTCCCCCGATGACCGGCGTACTGGCGAAATTCTCAAGCAATTGGAGCCGGAAGACCTGCTCGCCTTTGGTCTGATCCCGGAGTTCGTCGGCCGTCTGCCTGTGCTGGCCACACTCACGGATCTCGATGAGGCGGCGCTGGTCGATATCCTGACCAAGCCCAAGAACGCGCTGGCGAAACAGTTTCAGCGTTTGTTCGAGATGGAAAATGTCAAACTGACTTTTTCCGATGAGGCCCTGAAAGCCATAGCGAAAAAGGCGATCTCCCGCAAGACGGGCGCCCGCGGACTGCGCTCGATACTGGAATCGATACTCCTGGATACCATGTACGAGCTGCCCAGTTTCGATTCCGTTGAAGAGGTGGTGATCAGTGGTGAGGTGGTTGAAGGCAAGGCAAGCCCGCTTTACATCCATTCCGACAGGGACCGCCGGGAAGACGCCGGCGCCTCGGCCTGAGCGGATTACAGGATAAAGGCGGCGTTTTTCACATGAAAATGCCTCTTAGTGAACGCGTCCTTGAATTATATCCTGGTTAATCCCATTTTAATTTCACTCAGTCGCGCCGGCCGAGGCTGGCGTGAGCGGTCTTATGCGGGGTTTAGGCGCGTAACAGGGCTTTAAATCACCGCTTTATGTCAGGTGTTCCTATGCAAGAGCAAAAAACCCAGCCTAATATCATCCCTGTCCTTCCGTTGCGCGATATTGTCGTGTTTCCGCATATGGTGGTCCCTTTGTTCGTTGGCCGCGAAAAATCGGTAAAAGCGCTTGAGGACATGATGCAGAATGACAAGCAGATCATGCTTGTCGCCCAGCGCGACGCCGCGACCGATGATCCGTCCCAGGAGGATATTTACGAAATTGGCACCATCGCTTCGGTGATGCAGTTGCTCAAGCTTCCGGATAAAACCGTCAAGGTGCTTGTGGAAGGCGGTTCGCGGGCGCGTATAAAACGCTTCCTGGATAACCCTGAATTCCTGCAGGCGGAAGTTGAAATCATCGAAACCCCGCAGGAAGATAATGCCGAAACCGAGGCGCTCTCGCGTTCGGTGTCGTCCATGTTCGATCAGTATGTCAAGCTTGGCAAGAAACTGCCGCAGGATGTTCTGGTGTCTGTGGAGCAGATTGAAAGCGCAGCCAGGCTGGCGGATGCGATCGCCTCGCATATCGCAGTCAAGATCCCCGAGAAGCAGGCGCTTCTGGAAATGACCAGTGTGGCCGAGCGGCTGGAAAAACTGCTGTCCATGATGGAAGGTGAAATCAGCGTTCTTCAGGTGGAGAAGAAAATCCGCGGCCGCGTCAAACGCCAGATGGAAAAGACCCAGCGGGAATTCTATTTGAATGAGCAGATGAAGGCCATTCAGAAGGAGCTGGGCGAAGGCGAGGGCGGCAAGGATGACATCAGCGAGATCGAGCAAAAGATAAAAGCCACCAAGCTGAGCAAGGAGGCGCGCGAAAAAGCCGAAGGCGAACTGAAAAAGCTGCGCAGTATGAGCCCGATGTCCGCAGAAGCGACAGTTGTGCGGAATTATCTCGACTGGATGCTGTCCCTGCCGTGGAACAAGCGCAAGCGCGTCAGCATCGATCTGTTCAAGGCGGAGGAAATTCTGCAGGCGGATCATTATGGCCTGGAGAAGGTGAAGGAGCGTATTCTTGAATATCTTGCGGTGCAAAAGCGCACGAACAAGCTGAAAGGCCCGATTTTATGTC
This sequence comes from Alphaproteobacteria bacterium, assembly GCA_003454415.1. GTDB lineage: Bacteria > Pseudomonadota > Alphaproteobacteria > UBA11222 > UBA11222 > UBA11222. The sequence continues at coordinate 2,331 of DMKG01000254.1, read as the reverse complement.
TGGTCGGACCGCCCGGCGTGGGCAAAACTTCGCTTGGCAAATCCATCGCCAGGGCGACAGGGCGGGAGTTTATCCGCATGTCGCTGGGCGGCGTGCGGGACGAGGCGGAAATCCGCGGACACCGCAGGACTTATATTGGCTCAATGCCTGGCAAGGTAATTCAGAGTCTGCGCAAGGCGAAATACTGCAATCCGTTTTTCCTGCTCGACGAGATCGATAAAATGGGCGCGGACTTCCGCGGGGATCCTTCCTCGGCACTGCTTGAAGTGCTGGACCCGGAGCAGAACAGCTCTTTCATGGATCACTATCTGGAAGTCGAATATGATTTGTCAGAAATCATGTTCGTGACGACGGCCAATTCCCTGCGCATGCCTGAGCCTCTTCTGGACCGGATGGAGATCATCCGCATACCCGGTTACACGGAGGACGAAAAGGTGGAGATCGCCAAGCGGCATCTTGTCGCAAAACAGCGGGAAGCGCATGGCCTGAAGCCGGAAGAATTCACAATTTCCGACGCCAGTCTCCGGCATCTTATCCGCTATTACACCCGGGAGGCCGGCGTGCGGAGCCTGGAGCGCGAACTGGCGAATCTCGCCCGCAAGGCCGTGCGCGCCCTGGTTTCGGACAACACTCTCAAACGTCTTGAGATGACCGAAGAACTGATCGAAAAATACGCCGGAGTGCGGAAATTCCGTTTTGGCGAAGCCGAGACGGCGGATCAGGTGGGCATCGTCACTGGACTGGCCTGGACTGAGGTGGGCGGAGAATTGCTGACTATTGAATCCGTCATGTTGCCCGGCAAGGGCCGCATGATCAATACAGGCAAGCTTGGCGACGTGATGAAGGAATCCATTGAGGCGGCGGCGTCCTATGTGCGCTCCAAGGCCACGGCATTCGGGATCAAACCTTCCATCTTCGAAAAGAAGGACATTCATGTTCATGTGCCGGAAGGGGCGACGCCAAAAGACGGCCCTTCGGCGGGAGTCGCCATGGCCACTTCGATTGTCTCTGTGCTGACATCCAATCCGATCCGTCGCGATGTGGCGATGACCGGAGAAATCACCCTGCGGGGACGCGTTCTTCCGATTGGCGGCCTGAAGGAAAAGCTGCTGGCGGCGTTGCGCGGGGGGATCAAGACGGTCCTGATCCCGTCTGACAACGTCAAGGATCTGGCGGATATTCCGGATAATGTGAAGAAAGATCTGGAAATTATTCCTGTGTCTACACTGGATGAAGTGTTGAAGCGCGCGCTGATCAACCCGTTGACGCCCATTGAGTGGGATGAGGAAAAGGAATTGGCCGCAGCCAGGGAGGCGGAGAAGGCTTTATCAGGGCCCTCCGTCGCGCATTAGCAGAACTATCCACTCATGCATCCCTTCCTTCATCAAGGAGCAATGACCGGATTGAAGGAAGGGGCGAGGCCGGCCGTCTGATGCTGGCGTTTCTGCGGCGCCGGCGTGAGGAGATCTTCACAGCGGCGCGTAAGCCTTTCTACTCCTTTCTTTGCGCAACGCCATAACCGTAAGTTGACTGCGGCGTCTTTCAGGCCGGTTTTCGGGAAAATGCAAGGCTAATCCCGTGTTTTAGCCCAAAAAAATGGCAAAAAAGCTGGGGAAAATTGGTTTTTCTCTTTGACGGGCCAATCTTTCAGAGGCACACTCCGCCATGCCTATTGGCATGCGGACCGAGTCTGGCAAGTCGTTTCTGACATTCAACTTTACACCGAGGGGGAGTTCGTGAATAAAAACGATCTGATCGCAAGTTTAGCCGATGACATGGATATTTCTAAGGCCGATGCGACACGGGCTGTGGATTCCATACTGAAGATCATCGAGAAGGCTCTGAAAAAGGGCGGGGAAGTCAGGCTCGTGGGATTTGGAACGTTTTCCGTCGTTAAACGGAAAGCCTCCGAGGGGCGTAACCCCCGCACTGGCGAGACGATAAAAATTCCTGCGTCGAAGCAACCCAAATTCAAAGCAGGCAAGTCCCTGAAGGATGCCGTCAACTAACGGCTGCCGGTCACGGCATCTCTCAACACGGGTTCTGTAAAAGGTGGACCAGGCCAAAACGTGGTGCTGTCGCGATAACAGCGGCGCGGCCGGTTTTACCTTGAAGTTCTGATGCGGAGCTCCCTTCATTTGTATCGCGAGTTTCTATAAAGCGCCTGGGCATGAGCTCCCTGCAGATAGGGGCCTTATGCTCATGTGTTTCTGTTGCCGAAGCCATGCCGGATGGCTTCCGCGGGCAGATCCGTGAGGCTGGCGCCAATTGCCCGTCAATGGGGTCAGCGCCGTGAGACAGGCAATTTCAGTTTCATCCCAAACTGTCTAC
>DMKG01000131.1:4801-4946 GCA_003454415.1 Alphaproteobacteria bacterium | reverse complement strand
CGCGCTGCGCCGTCGGCGGCGATCACCGCAAGCCCGGTCAGCACCTGATGCCGGCGGCCGGAAAGAAGCTCAAGGCACATACGCGCCTGTTCTTCGGTTTCGGCCTTGGGCAGAATACGCCTGCCGCAGGCCACCACCGTATCGG
>DMKG01000131.1:0-4548 GCA_003454415.1 Alphaproteobacteria bacterium | reverse complement strand
CCGCAGGCCACCACCGTATCGGCCGCCAGAACCACCGCCCCCGGATGGCGCCGGCTTACGGTCCCAGCCTTTTCCAGGGCCAGACGCAGCGCATGCCCTTTCGGCAGTTCGCCCTTTTGCGGGGTTTCGTCAATCTCCGCCGCCTCTATCGCGTCCGGGATCACGCCTATCTGCGCCAGCAGGTCCCGGCGGCGGGGGGATGCGCTTGCAAGAATCAGCGGCGGCATGGCTGGCCTGCCGGATTATTTGAAGCGATAGGTGATGCGGCCTTTGGTCAGGTCATAGGGCGTCATTTCCACCAGCACCTGATCCCCCGCCAGCACGCGAATGCGGTTCTTGCGCATTTTGCCGGCGGCATGGGCGATGATTTCGTGCCCGTTTTCCAGTTTGACTTTGAATGTCGCATTGGGCAGCAGTTCGCTCACCGTGCCCGGCATTTCGATCAGGTCTTCCTTAGCCATGCATGTTCCAATTATTCTCCCGGTATCCATCCGCAGGATTGCGTCAAGGCAGAAAGCAAATACTGGGGAGAAAATCAAGGCAATCCTCAAAAGCAGGAGGATTTAATTCCCAAATCCGTATGCCACTCAAACCTTTGCCGGGGCCAATGGCCCGAAACGCTCCTTGATTTTCGCCATCAGGCGGTCCCGCACCTGCCGGTAAGCCTCCAGCATCTGTTCCCGGCTGCCGCTGACTGCGGTGGGATCGGGGGTGGGCCAATACTCGACCTCTATGGACATGGTGCGGGTCATTTCCAGCGCCCGGTGCTGCGCTTCCGGCGTCAGGGTAACCACCAGATCGAAAGAGGTGTCTTCCAGATCATCAAAGGTCTTGGCCTTGTGCTTTTCGACACTGATGCCGATCTCGTCCAGCACCTCGACGACGAAGGGATCGATTTCCTGTTTGCGAACGCCCACGGAATCCACATAGACCATATGGCCATACAGATATTTCATCAGCGCCTCCGCCATGGGCGAACGCACAGAATTGAAACTGCAGGAAAACAGCACCGCGGATGGCATCCGCTCCGGCGCTGTCCCGGCGGTCGCTGGATGCGGCGCGCCTTTCATCGGTATCAGGCCCGGATGTGCAGTACACAGATCAAGGTGAACAGCCGCCGGGACGTGTTTTCGTCAACGGAAATCTTTCCGGCAAGCCGTTCACGCAGCAATACGGCGCCATCATTGTGCAGGCCGCGCCGGCCCATGTCTATGGCCTCGATGCGCGAAGGGGGCGCGTGCTTGATGGCGTCGAAATAGCTGTCGCAAATCTGGAAATAGTCCTTCACGATCCGCCGGAACGGCGACAGCGCCAGCATGACCTTGCCCAGCGGGCTGTCATCATCGCGGCGCACGTCAAACACCAGGCGGTTGTCAGAGATCAGAAGATGGAGACGGTAGGGGCCGCCAGGACTTCCCACAGGCTCGAAATAATTTTCCTCCAGCAGATCGAAGATCGCCACGCGGCGCTCATGATCGATATCGGCATTCAGGCGAACGAGATTGGCTTCATCCAGCGTGAGGCCGGAAATGCGGTGCGGAGCCGCCGTATTTTCCTGCGCGCTCATGCGCCGCCGCTGAAATTACCGCGCAGGGCGATGGCCCGGGCATGCGCCGTAAGGCCCTCGCTTTCCGCCAAAATAATGGCGGGGGGGCCGATCACATCGAGCGCGCCTGGCTGGCAGCCGATGAAAGTGGTGCGCTTCATGAAATCCGTGACCGACAGCCCCGAAGCGTAACGCGCCGCCCGCGCGGTCGGCAGAACATGATTGGGACCGGCGATGTAGTCGCCAATGGCTTCGGGCGTGTAACGTCCAAGGAAGATGGCGCCGGCATTGCGTATTTGCGCCATCATCTCACGGGGATTTTCCACCGCAAGCTCAAGATGCTCTGGCGCGATGCGGTCGATCAGGGGGACGGCTTCGGCAAGGGCCGGAACGAGGATGATCGCGCCATGCCGTTCCCAGCTTTGCCCGGCGATTCCGGCGCGCGGCAGGCTTTGCAGATGGCGGGCGGCGGCGGCGGCCACCGCATCGGCAAAGGCCGCGTCATCCGTTATCAATATGGCCTGGGCGGCGGCGTCATGTTCCGCCTGGGAAAGCAGGTCCGCCGCAATCCAGTCAGGATCGTTGGCCGCGTCCGCCACCACCAGAATTTCGGAAGGACCGGCGATCATGTCTATGCCCACCACACCGAACAACTGCCGCTTTGCGGCGGCGACATAGGCGTTACCTGGACCGGTGATCTTGTCCACCGGCAGGATGGTCCTGGTGCCATAGGCAAGCGCCGCCAGCGCCTGCGCCCCGCCGATCCGGTAGATTTCATGCACCCCCGCCATCCTGGCCGCCGCAAGGCAGAGCGGATTGAACTTCCCATCCGGCGTGGGCATCACCATGACCCGGCGCGGAACGCCCGCCACCTTGGCGGGGATGGCGTTCATCAGTACGGAACTGGGATAAGACGCGACGCCGCCGGGCACATACATGCCGGCCGCGCCGATCGCGTTCCAGCGATGGCCCAGTTCAACCCCCGTCGAATCCGTGAAGCTGTCATCCTGCGGAAGCTGGCGGCGGTGAAAGTCCTCGATGCGGGTCGCGGCAAGCTCCAGCGCCTCGACCTCCTTGCGCGGGCAGGCGTCCAAGGCGGTTTCGATTTCCGCAGAGGTGAAGGCGAACCCCGCTCCCCGGAGATCGGCGCGGTCGAAGCGCGCCGTATATTCCCGCAGCGCGGCATCCCCCCGCGCCGCCACATCCGCCAGAATGTCCCTGACCGTGTCATTGACGTCCTGCGCCACTTCCCTCTTGGCAGCCAGCAGGGTGCGAAAGGCGTCTTCAAATCCGCCGTCGCTGCAATTCAGCCGGTAGGGCATGGTTCAGGACCTAGTTTTCATGTGCGGGCCTTCCAGAGGCGGGCCAGGGCTGGCTGATATCTTCGAGATAGCAGTCTATGCATTCCGCTTCCAGAAGCACTTCAGGACCGCCGGCAAAAATCAGCCTGATATCGACGCTGCCATCGGAATGCTCCCCGGGATCAATGGCCATCAGCGACAATACCAAAGACGTGTCGGACCGGTCGAGATGACGGGTGCGCACATTCTTCACGCCATCAAAATGCACCATCGTACGCACCCGCTCCGGCTGGCGCGGGCCCAACCAGCCGCCCAGATCCGTTTTTGCTTCCTTCTCCCAGCGGAACCGGTTGCATAACAGGGCGAAGCGCCGGCGTTTGGCCTCATAGGCGGTGTCGGCCACCCGCACGAGAGAATCCTGCAGACAGGCAGAAATCACCGCCAGGTCTTCCACATCCAGGGCTGTCAATTTCAAAGGTTTACGCATTCCCGGCCAGACTAATCCCGCACACGATGAATTTCGGCGCCGCAGGCGCCCAGCTTGGTCTCGATCCGCTCATAACCCCGGTCCAGATGATAGACCCGGTTCACGGTGGTTTCACCCTCTGCCGAAAGCCCCGCAATAATCAGGCTGACCGATGCGCGCAAATCCGTGGCCATAACCGGCGCGCCCTTCAGCCTCTCCACGCCGCGCACCAGCGCGGTTCCGCCATGCAGGTTGATATTGGCGCCCATGCGCATCAGTTCCGGCACATGCATGAAACGGTTCTCGAAAATGGTCTCGCTGATCATGGAGGCGCCGCTGGCGGTCGCCATACAGGCCATGAATTGCGCCTGCAGATCGGTGGCGAAGCCCGGAAAGGGCGCGGTCATTGCATCCACCCCCAAAAGACGGCGCGCCGGGTCGCGCTGAATGCGAAGACTGCTTTCCTCGGCGTCGATTGCAGCGCCCGGCTGCCGCAACAGCTCCACAAGTGCGGCCACGGTATCGGGGCTGGTATGCAGAAGCCGGACATCCCCACCGGAGGCGGCGGCAGCCAGCAGATAGGTTCCCGTCTCGATACGGTCCGGCAGAATACTGTGCTCCGCCCCGTGCAGTCTCGCCACGCCTTTGATGTGGATGGTTTCCGTGCCTGCACCCTCGATCTTCGCCCCCATGGCGATGAGGCATTGGGCGAGATCGGCGATTTCCGGCTCCCGCGCCGCGTTATCGAGCACCGTCTCCCCCTCGGCGAGGGCCGCCGCCATCAGCAGGTTTTCCGTAGCCCCGACCGACACCATGGAAAAACGGATTTCCGCGCCCTTCAGCCCCCGGGGGGCTGTGGCGTGGATATAGCCTTGGTCAAGTTCGATCCTCGCGCCCATGGCCTCCAGCCCTTTCAGGTGGAGATCGACCGGCCTCGTCCCGATCGCGCATCCGCCTGGCAGGGATACGCGCGCCTGTCCATGCCGGGCCAGCAGCGGCCCCAGCACCAGAATGCTGGCCCGCATCTTGCGCACCAGATCATAAGGGGCGACAGAACTGGTAATCTGTGGGGTGATCAGACGCAGCGTGCGCCGGCCCTCGCGCTTGCTCAGGGTGATCTCGGTCCCGTGCTCGCTCAGCACCTCGTTCATGGTGGTGATATCCGCCAAGTCGGGGACATTGCTGAAGATCAGGGCGTCCGCGCTCAGCAGACTCGCCGTCATCAGGGGCAGGGC
>DMKG01000301.1 GCA_003454415.1 Alphaproteobacteria bacterium | reverse complement strand
GCTTGGCCATGCGCAAACCGGGTAACACGGACATCAAACTCGCGTCCGGCCTTTCCTTCGCCGATCACAAGCGTTTCTTCAGCCGTCAGGCCCTCCAATGCGGCCTTTTGCAGGCGGTAGAGAATATCGATTTTGGCGCTGCAACCGCGCACCAGAGCCGCAAGACCCGGCAGCGGAAAAGCATCCGGCGCGGCCCCGCATAACGCAAGATATGCGGGGTTGGCGTAATACACCTCGCCTGACCTTCCGCACAGCATGATGGCGTCCGGGGAATACTCAACGGCTGCGATGATCGCTTCAGAACCTGCGCCCGCTGATCTGACGAGGCGCCCGTTTACGCCGCCATTACGCCACATCCTGGCAAACCTTATCCCCCGCATCTCTTGTATTCCTTTACGGATTTCAGCTGCGCGCCTGTATAGCCCTGCGATAGGTTTTCTTTGCCTTGAGCCGCATGACGAAACTGATCACTTCCGCCACAGCCTTATAATGCTCAGTGGAAATTTCGGCGTCAATCTCTACAGCGGCATAAAGAGTTCTGGCAAGCGGAGGGTTTTCCACCACCGGAACCTGGTTCTCCTCGGCAAGGGCGCGAATCCGCAGGGCCAGATTATCGACGCCTTTCGCCACGCATTTTGGCGCAGCCATCTGCTGATGCTCATATTTCAACGCCACCGCATAATGGGTCGGATTGACGATGACCACAGTCGCCTCGGGAACCGCCGCCATCATGCGCGAGCGGGCGCGTTCCCGTCTGATCTGGCGCACACGCGCCTTGATCATGGGGTCGCCCTCGCTCTGCTTGTGTTCGTCTTTGACTTCCTGACGGGTCATGCGCTGTTTCTTGAGGAAGTCGAACCGCTGATAGAAATAATCCGCACCGCCCAATACCGCCATCGCGGCAGCCGCCGCCATGAACATCTTCAGGGTCAGCGATTGCAGATAGGCCAGCATGGCCATCAGATCATACTGCATCATGACATCAAGACGGTCGCGGCCGGGCCAGACGAGCAGGAAGATGATGACGCCAACCAGGACAAGCTTAAAAATGTTCTTGCCAAGATCGGCCACCGCCTGCAGCGAGAACATCCTTCCAAAACCCTTGATCAGCGAAAGCTTGCTGAACTTCGGCATGAGTTTTTCCACCGCCCATACCGGCCGTTGCTGCATAAGGGTTCCCGCAAGTCCCGCAATCAGCAGCAGCAGCAAAGGCGCAAGCAAAAATAAAAAAACATGCTGGGAAGTGGTTTTCCAGATCCTCAGCACATTGGCCGCATCCATGGGAAACGCATCGCCAAGCTCGAAATATACGGACAGGTCCTGACTGATGTTCTGCGCAAGGGAGGTGCTGAAAAAACCTATGGCGAGCGCGCTTCCGCCCAGCATGAAAAAATGTCTCAGTTCCTGGCTGCGTGCGACGTCGCCTTTTTTGTGCGCTTCTTCCAGGCGTTTTTCTGTGGGTTCTTCCGTTTTTTCCGAATCATTCTGCTCCGACATGCCAGCCCCTTATCATTGTGATGTCAGGAGTGGCGCCAGGCCAGACCGGAAATAATCCAGGAACCAGAACATCATGCTCGTTATAACAAAAGCGAAGAGCGCAAAACCAAGCAGAATTTGCGCCGGCACAGCAATGAAAAAAACCTGAAGCGTGGGCATCAGTCGCGCAACAAGACCCAGGCCGACATTGAACACTATGCCAAACGCCAAAAAGGGCGCCGCCAGTTTGACGCCAATTTCAAATGAGTGGCGGACGACAGCGATGGACAGTTCGCTGATTTGCCCCAGCGGAGGAACTTTGCCTGGAGAAAAAATCATGTAACTGTCCGCCATGGCCTGCACAAGCAGATGATGAAGATTGCTGGCGAAAATCAGATTGACCCCGAGCAATGTCATGAAAGTTGCAAACATTGCGGACTGGCTATGCTGATTTGCATCAAAGCCCTGCGCCGCCGCGAGCCCGGTCTGAAAGGCGATCACCGTTCCTCCGACATGCAGCGCGTTGAGCAACAATCTCGTCAGTGCGCCGATAAGAAGTCCTATCAGCGCCTCATTCACCGTCAGTACGACAACCCCCGCAGGGGTTGACGGAAAGGGGGGAAGGACGGGACTTACAAGAGGCAGCAGCACCACACTTACAGCAACAGAAAACGCCACCTTGATCCAGGCGGGAATATTCAGTTCGCCAAAACCAGGCATCAGCATGACCACCCCGCTGATCCTTGCGAGGATCAGCATGAACGCAAATATCTGGGTGGGGATCAAATCCGCAATCATTACAGCGCCTTTGAGTCCGGGATCACGATTGCACCGCTCTTGCACACTGCTATGGACGCCGGAAAATTCATGATGCGTTTCGCATTCCGGCTTTGAGATTGCAGTGGGCGCTAGCCTTATAAATTTGCAATTCTCTCTGCAATCCGAATCATAAAATCATTCATCACCCGTCCCATAAAAGGCATAAACAACATAAGGGATGCAAAAATCGCAATGATCTTTGGCACGAATGTCAGGGTCATTTCCTGAATCTGTGTGAGGGCCTGAAACAGGGCGATGACAAGACCCACCAGTAGCCCTACCAGCATCACCGGAGATGAGACCTGCAACATGACCATGATGGCGTCACGCGCAATGTCCATGATATCGTTAGCGTTCAAAACTGCCCCCGTTCTAACCTAAAACCGCACAACCCGTCACGAATGGGATCAGATCGGCATTCTCATAATTTCCTGATAGGCCTGTACGACCTTGTCACGGACAGCCACAACGGTCTGCAGCGTCATCTCCGCCTCATTCATGGCGGTGACCAGATCCACTACATCCGCTTTGCCGCCGAGGGATTTCAGAGATGTTGTTTCAGAGGTCTTGGCGGTTTCAATGGCTTCACCAATTGAATCCTTGATCAGATCTGCGAAATTGGCGGATGCCGACGCAGGCGCCTCACCGCCTGCGCCTGGCTCAACCGCCCTCTTTGCCGCCTGCGCATAGGCGGTTGCGGCGCTGATGGGTGTGCCGGTAATATTGCTCATTCCTTGAACTCCTTCGGTAACGCTTATCTGCTGTTCAACAGATCGATGGTGCGGATCATCATATTCTGCGCGGCTTTGATCGCGGCCAGATTCGCCTCATAACTGCGTTGCGCCTGATTCATATCCATGGTTTCAATCGTTGAATTGACATTCGGCAATTTGATATAGCCATTTTCATCCGCCGCCGGATGATTTGGATTGAATTGCGTTTCAAAATTCGACTTGTCGGGCTCAACGCTTTTCACCTTAACAAGTTTAGCTCCATTTGCCCTGTCCAGTTCATTACTAAAGGTCACGACCCGCCTGCGATAGGGATCCCCTCCCGGCGTCTGGGAGGTGGATTGCGCGTTGGCGAGATTTTCGGCAATGATGCGCATGCGCGTCGCCTGACTGCTCATTCCGGAAACCGACGTTTCGATTGATGCTTTAAGATCCATTGCCGTTTTCCTTATCCTGATTGAAAATCACGGTTGCCGCTAATTCTGCCGTCCCAGAGCGATTTTCATCATCTGTGCGTTCTTTCGGTAAATCCCGGTGGCGGATTCATATTCCATCTGGGTTTCGCCGATCTTCATCATCTGCTCCTCAATTGCGACGGAATTACCGGATGGATCCGTTTCCGATCCGGAGGAAATCACGGTCGTGAAGTTAAACCTCTGCGCATCTCGGCCGCCCTTTATATGCATTGGATTGGTCAGAGCCAGTTCCGTGGCGGCATGATTTTTCAGGTACTCAGTAAAATCAACGGGCTTGAGATCGCGCGCCTTGAAGCCAGGCGTATCCGCATTGGCGATGTTTTCAGCCAATATTTTTTGCCGTTCCGAAAGCCACTCCATTTTGGCGCGCATCGCGGCGAACAGGGGCGCTTTGTTCAATTCCATGACAGATCCCATGCGCTTCAGGAAACAAAATGATGATGACCCGTATTGTGATCCCGCAGAATTAATAAAAAACTAACGGGGCGGCATGATCGAAGGAAAATTTAACCGCCCATTAAGCATAATGGCGCACATTCATCTGAATGAGCGATCCAGACATGCACAGGGAAGGGTAACGCCAAATGGAGATTGGGGAGATTCTGCGCTTTACCCTGGCGCTGGGCTTTGTGCTCGGCCTGGTGGCCTTGTGCTCCTGGCTGGCCAAACGCATGGGGCTCGCCCCCCGGGTGAGCGGAAATAATGGCTCTGAGCGTCTTGGCGTGATTGAAATAAAGGCGCTGGACGCCAAACGCAAACTGGTTCTTGTTCGCCGTGACAATGTCGAGCACCTCCTGTTGCTGAATGGTGAACGGGATCTGCTGATTGAACAGGGCATATCGGGCGTCCTGGCGCGCGGCGATTCATCCCGCACATGTGAACCCGCCAATATACAGCGCCTGCATTCAATAACCGGAAAAGATGTATCGTGAAAGCATTGCACCGCTCACTGCGCCGAAATGGCGTCCCCGTTCTCCTTTTCGTATTTCTGTTATTGTCGGCAATTCAGGCGCCGCCAGTATTCGCGCAGTCAATCTCAATAGATCTGGGCGGGGCAACGGGCAGCGGCGCCCCGGATGAAGAGGACGTGTTAGGCGGGTTCAATTCGGTTACCGGGCGTGTTCTGCAACTCGTGGCGCTGATCAGTATTCTCAGCGTCGCGCCGGGTATCCTCGTCACGGTGACGGCGTTCACCCGGATCGCCGTGGTCTTGTCGCTGATGCGCAGCGCCATGGGCACGCAGACGACGCCGCCTAATACCGTTCTCATATCGCTGGCGTTATTCCTGACTGCATTCGTAATGGCGCCGACGTTTCAAAAATCCTATACCGACGGCATTCTTCCCTTGCTGGAGGAACGCATTGAAGCTCCGGTAGCCATTGAACGCGCAGTGGCGCCGCTGAAACTTTTTATGCTTTCCCAGGTCCGTGAGGCGGATCTGCGCCTGTTTCTCGATCTGTCCAAGAATGAAGCGCCGGCATCCCCCGAAGCCACCCCCCTGCAGGCGCTTATCCCAGCCTTTATCATATCGGAACTGAAACGCGCCTTTGAGATCGGCTTCCTGATCTTTATCCCCTTCATTGTGATAGACATGGTTGTGGCGTCGGTTCTCATGTCCATGGGCATGATGATGCTGCCGCC
>DMKG01000249.1:7228-10334 GCA_003454415.1 Alphaproteobacteria bacterium | reverse complement strand
AACCCGCCATGTTCGGCCTGCGCTTTCCAGTCGGTCGCGAACACGATGCGCTCCAGCGCCGCGGCGGGCGCAAGGCTGAACAATAAAAAGACGATCCCCAAAAATCTGCTGGCCATAAATTCCCCTGGCTATAGTATGATTTGATCCAAACCGGCGTCCCGGCGCAATACTTTCCAGCCGGCCTTTGCTTTTAACATTCGCAGACTGGTTTCCCAACACGGGGGGCGAAGGGCATGGACCGGAGGGCGGGTGAGTGTAAATAGCCGATGATGCGGATTAATAGCAGGGATTGAGTCATGAAGCTTGCAACCTTTACCCATCAGGGGCGAACCCGCATCGGAGTGGTTGAAAACCAGGGGATAATCGATCTGTCCGCCGCAGCCCCCGGTTTGCCGGTGGACATGCGCGCCTTTCTGGAGGCTGGCGCCCCCGCCATGGCCGCTGCGCGCGCGGCGCGTGCCTCGTCCATCCCGCTCGGCGAAGTGCGGCTGGAGGCGCCCGTCCCCAATCCTTCCAAATTTCTGGCCATCGGGCTCAATTACGCCGATCATATTGCCGAGACCGGGCGGGAGAAGCCGGAAAAACAGCTCTGGTTCAACAAGCAGACCACGGCCGTCAATGCCCCCTATGGCTCCATCCACCTGCCTAAGGTTTCCAGCGCGCTGGATTTTGAGGGCGAGCTCGGGTTTGTGATCGGGCGCAAATGCCGCCATGTCGCCCGGGCGCGCGCCCATGAAGTGATCGCCGGCTTCTGCGTGGTCAATGACGTCAGCGTGCGCGACTGGCAGGCGCATTCGCCCACCATGACCATGGGCAAGAGCTTCGACACCCACGCCCCTTTCGGCCCCTGGATCGTCACCGGGGATGAGATCGGCGATCCGCATACCCTGTCGATCCGCACCCTGCTGAATGAAAAGGTTGTGCAGGATTCCAATACGAAACATCTGGTTTTCGACTGCTATGATCAGATCGCCTATCTAAGTCAGGCTTTCACCCTGCTGCCGGGCGACGTCATCTCCACTGGCACTTCGTCAGGGGTGGGGGTTGCGCGCAAGCCGCCTTTGTTCATGAAAGCGGGCGACCGTATCCGGGTGGAGATCGAAAAGATCGGCGCCATAGAACACGAGATTATCCCGGAACCCGAAATGACGGAATGGCGATGAGTGAAAATCTTCTGGAGGTAACCGCGCCCTATGACGGCGCGGTGATCGCAAAAGTCCCGCGCATGGATGCGGCGGGCGTGGAGGCGGCGCTGCGCAGGGCCCATTCCCTTTATCGGGACCGCGCATCCTGGATTCAGAAATCCCGCCGCATCGAAATCCTGCGAAAAGCGGCGAAAATCATTTCCACAAGGGCGGAGGAACTTGCGCTGCAGGCGGCGCGCGAAGGCGGCAAGCCGCTGATCGATTCCCGGGTGGAAATCGCCCGCGCCATTGACGGCATCGACGTTTGCATCGAAACCCTGCGCACGGATGCGGGGGACGTGGTGCCCATGGGGGTGAATGCGGCGTCCGCCGGGCATCTGGCCTTCACCCAATATGAACCTATCGGCGTGGTCGTGGCTGTCAGCGCATTCAACCACCCGTTCAATCTGATCGTGCATCAGGTGGGGCCCGCCGTCGCCGCAGGATGCCCGGTCCTTGTGAAACCTGCCAGCGCTACGCCCCTTTCCTGCATCGCCTTTGTCGACATCCTGCATGAAGCGGGCCTGCCGAAACAATGGGCCCAAGTGGTGCTTCCCGAAAACAACACGCTCTCCACCGCAATGGTGACCGACCCGCGCGTAGGCTTTTTCTCCTTCATTGGCAGCGGCGCCGTGGGCTGGGGGCTGCGGGCGCAACTGGCGCCTGGCGCGCGCTGCGCGCTGGAGCATGGCGGCGCGGCGCCGGTCATTCTGGCGGCCGACGCGGACCTTTCCCAGGCGCTGCCACGGCTTGCCAAAGGCGGGTTTTATCACGCGGGACAGGTCTGTGTTTCGGTGCAGCGGATTTACGCCGACGCCCGCATCGCTGAAGCCGTGGCGGACGAACTGGGCAGGCTGGGCAGCGCCATGAAGGTCGGCGATCCCGCCCGCCCCGATACAGAAGTGGGACCCCTGATCAGCCATGGCGAATGCGACCGGGTGCATGACTGGGTGCGGCAGGCGGTCGCGGGAGGCGCGAAACTGGTCTGTGGCGGCGAGAAGATTTCTCCCTCCTGCTATCAGCCGACCGTGCTGTTCCATCCGCCTGAAGACGCGAAGGTGTCACGGCAGGAAGTATTCGGGCCGGTTATCTGTGTTTATCCGTATACGGATATGGATGAAGCCATAGCCCGCGCCAACAGCCTGCCCGTCTCCTTCCAGGCGTCTGTCTTCACCCGCGACATCGACACCGCCCTGAGGGTCTATCAGCGCATCGATGCGACCGCCGTAATGCTGAACGATCATACGGCGTTCCGGGTTGACTGGATGCCTTTTGCGGGCGCGCGGGAATCGGGCCATGGCGTTGGCGGCATACCGCACACCATCCGCGACATGCAGACGGAAAAAATGCTGGTGATCCGCTCAAATGAAATCTAGGGGAAAACGATGAAAGCATCCGATCTTTTCGTAAAATGCCTTGAAGCCGAGGGAGTGGATCGGATTTTTGGAATCCCTGGCGAGGAAAACGCCGATGTGATGATCTCGCTGCTGGACAGCAGGATCGAATTTGTTCTTTGCCGCCATGAACAGGGCGCGGCCTTCATGGCGGATGCTTACGGGCGGCTTACCGGCAAGGCGGGGGTATGTCTTGCGACCCTTGGGCCGGGCGCAACCAATCTGGTCACAGGGCTGGCGGATGCGAATATGGATCGCGCGCCCGTAGTCGCGATCATCGGCCAGGCGTCCACCAAGCGTCTGCACAAGGAAAGCCATCAGAACATGGATTCGATCTCCATGTTGCGGCCCATCAGCAAATGGGCGCAGACCATTGTCTCGCCAATCAATATCCCCGAGGTGACGCGCAAGGCCTTCAAGATCGCCGAGCGGGAAAAGCCGGGCGTTTGCGTCATCGAACTGCCCGAGGATATCGCCGATGAGGAAGTGAGCGCGCAGCCATTGCCGGTCGAACGGCTGCGCCGGCCC
>DMKG01000249.1:881-7053 GCA_003454415.1 Alphaproteobacteria bacterium | reverse complement strand
AGCGCGCAGCCACTGCCGGTCGAGCGGCTGCGCCGGCCCGCCGCCGATCATAAAGCCATCTCTCAGGCTGTCGATCTCATCCTGCAGGCGAAAAATCCGATCATTCTGGCGGGTAATGGCGCTGTGCGCAAACGCGCCGCCCGGCAACTGGTGCGGCTGGCCCAGAAAACCGGTATCGGGGTGGTCAACACCTTCATGGGCAAGGGCGCGGTCCCGATGGACGACCCCCACTGCCTCTTCACCATGGGGCTCGGGGTTGGCGATTACAATAATCACGCCTTCGCCAATGCGGATCTGATCCTCACTGCGGGATATGATCTTGTCGAATACAGCCCGTCCGCCTGGTACAAGCCCGCCTCGAAAGCGAAAATCATCCATATCGATTTCGAGCCCGCCGAAATTGACACGCATTTTCCCGTCGCCGTCGATATCGTGGCCGACCTCGCCGATGCGCTGTGGCAGATGAATGAAGAACTGGACCGGCGCGCGGAAGGCCGCCTGCCGCTGTTCGATATCGCCTCGCGCGGGAAGCTTCGCGACACCATGTCGGCTGATTTTGCCGCCGAAAAAGACGATACCGGCTTTCCCATGAAGCCGCAGAAAATCCTGTGGGACGTGCGCCAGTTCATGGGGCCGGACGATATTCTCCTTTCAGATGTGGGAGCGCACAAAATGTGGGTGTCTCGCTATTACCAGTGTGAAACTCCGAACACCTGCCTGATCTCCAACGGCTTCTGCTCGATGGGTTTTGCCCTGCCCGGGGCGATTGGCGCGAAATTCGCCTGCCCCGACAGGCGCGTCCTCAGCATTAATGGCGACGCCGGCTTCCTGATGAATGTGCAGGAACTGGAAACCGCCGTGCGATACAAGCTGAATATCGTCATCATGGTCTGGGTGGATGGCGAATATGGTCTGATCAAATGGAAACAGCAGGACGCCTTTGATGGACGGCATTCCAAACTGGATTTCGGCAACCCGGATTACGAACTGCTGGCGAAAGCCTTCGGCATGTGGGGCAAGTCACTGACTGCGGCGGATCAGCTGCCTGGCGCGCTTGAAGAAGCCTTCCGTCAGCAAGGCCCGGCGCTCATCGCCGTTCCGGTGGATTACCGCGAAAACCGCAAACTGACCGCGCGCCTGGGACAGATCTCGATTCCGATCTGACGGCCTCACGCCACTTCCAGCGGAGCCTGGGGCACATTCGCCCAGTGCTCCGCGTCATGACCATAAAAAATCCGCGCGCCACGCTTTTGCAGTTCGCGGAATTTTTGCAGACTGGCCAGCATGCCCTCCGCATCCGCCATGAAATTGCGGTGCGGCAGATGCAGATCGTCGAGGGTCTTGCGCATGTAACAGGCGTCGCCCGTCAACACGACATCCCCGCCCTTCAGTTTCAGCTTCATGGACTGATGGCCGGGCGTATGGCCATAGGTGGGGATCAGGGTGACGCTGCCATCGCCAAACAGGTCATACTCGCCGCTGATCTGCCGGATGTCATGCCCCAGATCATAGTCGCGCGGATTAAATCCATTCGCCTTCGCCTTGTCCGGATCCATCGCCGCCTCCCATTCAGGCTTTTGTACGATGAGCGGCGCATTGGGCACCTGATCGTTTCCACCCGCATGATCAAAATGCAGATGTGAGTTGATGAGAAAATCGATTTGCTCCGGGCCAATGTCAAGTGTGGCGAGCCGGCCGCGCAGTTCTTCCCCCGGTACGAATTCAACCCTGGTTTGAGCGGCCATCGCCGCCCCCAGCCGTTCCGCAGGATTGGTTTGCAGACTGACATGCAGGCCGCTATCGAAAATCGCCTTTCCCCTGGGATGCACGATCAGGTAGCTGGGAATAGGCAGACGCAGACTGCCCTCCATGCCGGCAAGTATGAATTTGGCGGGCATTGTCAGCCAACCGCAGGTCATGGCGAATAGGCGCACCGTCATCGTTCTCTCCATGAAAAAATGGCGTAATCAAGGCGGAAAACACCAGGAGTATGGGATCGCCGCAAAAAGAATTCAAAATAAATATTTTCAATTCAACTTGCGGATAGTTTCGAACGACCCATATTGAATATGTCGCCTCGTGGTCAGTTTCCGGCATTCACCCTTACATGGCTGGCCCATTCGTGAATGCGAAAGCTACAAGAACCATTGGCGCGTAAACCTGTTAGTGAGGTTTTCAGGATTTGAGAGTCTCTTCGCAAGGTAGAGGCCAGCGCGTGAGTGAATGTCAAATCCGCTTCACCAGACAAAGAGAGAGGGAAATATGCACGACACACACAAGAAGCGTCCGGTTCGTTTGATATTGGGCGCGATTGCGCTCACGGCTTTATTACCGGCGACAGCCATTGCTGGAAAATGGGGTGATGAATATTTCAAAAAGGCCGACACGAACAGCGATGGCGCTCTCAGCAAAGAGGAAATGTCGGCCGCACGCATGAAGCGGATGGAAAACGCCGATGCGGATAAGGATGGATTTATCAGCGCAAGCGAACTGACGGAGCATCACGCCGCCCGCATGCGCGCCAATGAGGAAAAACATTTCACCCGCTTTTCAGAGCGTTTTGACGCCGACAAGGACGGCAAGGTGTCGGTTGAGGAGATCAAGAAATTTGAGCCGCCCTATTTCGCCAAGGCCGACGCCAATGGCGATGGCAAGCTGACCAAAGAGGAAATGAAAGCCGCCATGGGTGAACATCACATGGGTAAACATCACATGGGTAAGGACAAAGCCATGCCCGATGGCGACGCGGACGGCGAATAAAAGTATCCCTGAGTCTGGGCTATCCAGCGCACAGACAGATTGTGACCCGAATCCGAGCCTCGTCCCCGGTCCAGCAGGACCGCAGGAACTTCAGATTCGGGTCACTAATACAGAGTGGCTTCCTGTACGGCTTAAGGTCATGAAAACCGATGCCGGCCCAGCCTCCTGACAGGTCAAATTTCCCACCCGATCAGGTGTTGAAGCAGCGTGTTTTTCAGGCGTGGGCTATCGGAGGCAAATTAATCACCCCCAGCAACGTCACCTCACCGCCATTTGCAAGATCAAGATGCACGGCGGAGTCTATATGGCCTGCGGCATCAAAACCTTTCACCTGGCTGTCTTCGATGAACAGCACGTTATTGGTGAAGGAGAAGATATTAAGCGGAAGATTGTTACTGTCGAACACGACAAGGGTCAGAGCCTTGTCCCCTGACCAGTAGGAGGACAGGGCGTCAGAAAATGTGACTGGCCCGGAAATTTCACTTGCGGTGGAATTGACGAAATTTGTGATCACGTTGAGCCGCGAAAGCGCTTCCGGATTGCCGCCGGCGAAAACGATATCCGACGCCTTGATCGCTTCCGTGCGGGCTGGCGCAGCAGAAATACCATTATCCCCGCCATCCAAACGGCCCTCGATATTCACCAGCGCTATCTGACGCCCGTCAGATGAGGGGCCATTTCCGCCGGAAACGGAAACAAACAGGATTTCTATCGCTTCCCTGCTGATCTCGGAAAAATTGAAGCGAAGCGGCAGCGCCGATGTATTCATTTCCTTGGGCGGCGTAAACAGAACCGCCACCGGCTCTGGCGCGCCAGTCCGTTCCGCCTGCGCCTCCTTTACCTCTGCCTGATGGGCAGCAGGCTTCATGTGCGCCACGCCGGCATCAGCATGAAGCTGGCTTGCAGGCAGTTCCTGGAGCGCTGGTTTGGCGCCGCCTGCGGTATGGTCAGCTTCATCGGCAATGATCAGCTTTTCGCCCTTCTCCACCACCACGGTCTCACGGGGCGTGGCCTTGACGGGGGCCTGCTCCCTTATCTCAATGGGATTGTCCTTGTCATGCTTCATCTGCTGATCGTGCAGCTCCCAGGCCGGTGGCGCCGACGCCTGAACCGAAGCAGATTTTGCTGAAACGTCGCCGCCATCCTTAGAAAGACCGGCGAGCCTGGTGACGCCATCTTCGTCCGGCGAAATTGACCCCTGGATCACAGAAATGGCGAATGCGACAACCGATGCAAGAGAGAGATTCCCAAGCCCCAGTCCAGGAGTATTAAAGACGTTCGCGTGCGCATTTTCAGAATGGCCCGGCTTCAAATCTCCGGGATATGGCCCGCTGCGAAAGAGGATATGCAGTGCGTCCATGACGGTGCTTTTCAGCGTTTCCGTCAGGGATTCCAGAGATTTGACCGGCGCCGCCTCGCCCATTTGTTCAGAAACGGCGAATTCCTTCCCGTCCCAGCTTTTCATTTGCGCCAGTGTGGTCGCCACCAGCGCCGTCAACAGAACGGAGGGATGCAGGAACAATTTCTGTCCTGGCGCGGGCGCGGGCAGGACCAGTGGCTGGCGATTGACCAGCGCTTCGGCGATCTTGCGGAAATTCGGGCCGCGCACCACATCGTCCGTAACGGCGCTGACGGCTACAAACTGATTGCCGATCCGGGCGAAATGCACAATGACATCGCCCGTGTCTGCGCGGCAGAAGACAAACCACGGGTCGCCTTCATCGGAAAGGCCTTTGTCCGTATCAATGGCCACCCCGGCCCGTGAAAGAATATCGACGACCCGGTAGAGCTCAGCCAGTTCGGCATTCGACCAATCCTGAACTTTCTGCTTCTGGCGGAATGCGATGACCGAAGACATATCAGATGACGACCCCCCTGACCTGATCTAATCCGGTAGAATCATAACTGAAATCCCATGCGCCAGCCAGCATCTTGTTCGGCGCCCCAGCTATTACGCTTCCGGTTTTCCCATTTCACGGCTGAACAGCAGACGGTAGGTTTCCGGATCATAATACTTCATTAATTCCTTCACGAACTCGGCCGGATCCATTTTCAGGGCAAGGGCCCAGCGCTCATAACGGTCAGGCGGGATCCGGCCACGCCCGGATTCAAGCTGTGAAACGAAAGTGTAATACTCAACCCCCACAAGCGCCGCCAGTTCCCGCTGGGTAAGGTGGTTACGCTCGCGCAATTCCTTCAGCCATTTGCCTGCCTGCTGACGCAGTTTCTGAACATCATGAACAGAACTGTTATGTTGGGGATGGGAGTACATGGCTTTCAACCTTTGATTGCACACGCGTCGGCAGCGGGACAATTACCCATTGGCGCGCAGGGTGTCTTAGCATGGGCTGAGCAAAAGTGCAAGAGTTACTGTACACGATAGACCTGACATACACAGCCTTTGGCTCCAGATGCGCCGCGGCAAACCGTATCGAACCTGCTGTTTCCGCCCTGTTTATCTGCTAACAATCTGGTCAAAAATCTTGCTGAAGTCTAAAAACTGATATATTGTCAGCCATCCGCCATTCTGTCCATCAGACGGGCAGAGGTAAATATCGATCACGTACCCTGCTTAAAGAGACACTGGGAGTAAGATCATGAATGAAGCCAAGCCAAAAAAGGAATTCGTCGAAGTCAACCCCTCACGGGAACTGGCCTACAAGGCCGGTTTGGGGGAACTGGATTTTGACCCCGACGCCCTGCTGGCCAAATACCGTGCAGAGCGGGACAAGCGCCTGCGCACCGACGGTAATGAGCAGTATGTCGAGCCCAAGGGTGATTTTTCCTATTTCCTGGAAGATCCCTATGTGGAGCCCATCACCCGTGAGCCGCTTTTCGACGAAGTTGAAGTGGTGGTCATTGGTGGCGGTTTTGGCGGACTCCTGGCCGGCGCGCGCCTGCGTGAGGCGGGGGTCAAGAGCATTCGCATGATCGAAAAGGGTGGCGATTTCGGGGGCACATGGTACTGGAACCGTTATCCGGGCGCCGCATGCGATATCGAAGCCTATGTTTATCTGCCGCTGCTGGAGGAGCTGAACTATATTCCCCGCCGCCGCTTTACCGATGCGCCGGAAATCCTCGCCCACAGCCAGGCCATCGCCAGAAAATACGATCTCTACGACAACGCCTGCCTGCAAACCGAAATCACCAGCATGGAATGGGATGACAAGGACGCGAAATGGATTATCTCGACCAATCGCGGCGACAGAATGAAGGCGCGTTTCGTCGTGATGTCCAACGGCCCGCTGAACCGTCCCAAGCTGCCCGGCATTCCCGGAATTGACAGCTACAAGGGGCACACCTTCCACACCAGCCGCTGGGATTACGCTTACACGGGCGGCAGCAGCAAAGGCGGCCTCTCAAATCTCAAGGACAAGCGCGTCGGCATCATTGGCACCGGCGCCACCGCCGT
>DMKG01000249.1:413-642 GCA_003454415.1 Alphaproteobacteria bacterium | reverse complement strand
GGCACCGGCGCCACCGCCGTTCAATGCATCCCGCATCTCGCAGAATCAGCGAAGCATCTCTATGTCTTCCAGCGCACCCCCTCCTCGGTTGACGTGCGTGATGACCGGCCAACCGACCCGGAATGGGTGAAATCCCTGAAGCCGGGCTGGCATAAAGAGCGCCTGGAGAATTTCAATACGCTGGTTTCCGGCGGATATGCGGAAGTGGATCTGGTCAATGACGGCTGGA
>DMKG01000249.1:0-143 GCA_003454415.1 Alphaproteobacteria bacterium | reverse complement strand
GTCAATGACGGCTGGACCGAAATTATCCGCAATCTGCTGATCAAGGTGCGCCACGAAAAAGCGTCCGGGCTTTCCCGCGGCGAACTGGCGGCGGTCACCGAACTGCTGGACTACCAGAAGATGGAGCAGATCCGCGCCCGCGT
>DMKG01000038.1:7883-8127 GCA_003454415.1 Alphaproteobacteria bacterium | reverse complement strand
GTCAGGAAGATCGGCCCCAGATCCCCATGCGGGCTTGGCCCCGCGGTGCGCATCAGATCGCCCACCGGGGTTTCCACCTTGATGGTTTCGGCGCCCATATCGGCCAGAAGCTGGGTCGCGTACGGCCCCAGCACCACGCTGGTCATGTCCAGTATCTTAACGCCGGTCAGCGGTCCATTGCTCGCGTCTATCTTGCTTTGCGCCATAGGGGTTCCCTCTGTCTGTTATGGTCTCGGTTATGTTG
>DMKG01000038.1:7211-7620 GCA_003454415.1 Alphaproteobacteria bacterium | reverse complement strand
ATGCAGGTGAATGCGGATTACCCGCGAATATGCCAATCCCCGGCGTTTTTCGCAAGGGTTTGGGGCATTCCATTACGGGTTTCGATGGTGTGGAAGATGCCGCGCCAGATCCATGGAATCATGGAGGATGCGTAAAACCTCGATAATCTTGCCGTCTTTGCCCCGTCCTTCACGGAAAACGATAAAATGACGCCCTCTTGCGCCATTTCGCGCCACATGCAGGGTGAAAATCCCCTTGCCGATCTCCTCTCTTGGTCTGGTCCCGCTCACTCCCGGTCCTTCACTCAAGCTGACAAGCGCGGCTGAAAGGGTTCTGGCGTAGGCTGCAGCCTGCGTTTCGCCAAATTGCTGCAGTGTCCAGCGTATAATTTCCCGAAAATCCTTTTCAGCGGCGTCTGCGAGGCGCACC
>DMKG01000038.1:352-6953 GCA_003454415.1 Alphaproteobacteria bacterium | reverse complement strand
ACTTTTCGGCGGCGTCTGCGAGGCGCCCCTGCCACAAAGATTGTCCGCCCGTCACCTTGTGGTTTTCGGACTATCTTTAATTACCTCGGAGGCGATGGCGTCAAGATGGCGGCCCAGCGCCGCAGGGGTGTCAAAGCTCCGAAAGCGCCCTGCTGCCATATCGGCGCCGCCCGCCCGCGCAGCCGCCCGCAGCGCCTTCAGCCGCGCCCTCTCCTCGGCGTCGCGCGCCTCGATCAGCCGCAGCCCGTCGCGCAGAACCTCGCTGGCGTTCTGGTAACGCCCGGAGGCGACAAGTTTCTCCACCAGCCCGGCCTGATGTGCGGTCAGAACAACATTGCGTGTCGGCACAGCCTGTCTCCCGGTGATTGCTAACATTGGCATATTATGCCAGTTACGCCCGAATTGCAAAATCCCGTTGCGCCGCGCCGAATCGGCCTATCCTTTCGCCATGACCTGGGCTGTCAGGCTGGCCAGTGAAAAACCCCGGACGGGCCGGGGTTTTTTGCAGGTTCGAATTGCAAGGCGCCGGGTGTTAGCTGTTGTTTTTCCGGCGGCGTTTGCCGATATAGCCCAGCCCCATGACGCCAGCGCCCAGCAGGCTGAGAGAGGCGGGTTCCGGAACACTGGCAGGGTCCGCCGTGACCCAGCGGGCGCCGCGGATATACCAGTTGTCGTCATCGCCAAGGGCTCTAAAGGTGAATCCGTCGGTCGAGGCGAGATAATCGAATATCTCGTCATCGGTTTGCCCACCGCCCAGCGCCGTATTCACCAGATCGTAAATATTCACCATGCAGGGCGCGCCGGTAAGGGCGTCACAGCCGCCAGCGTCGACAATATTGAAGGTCATGTTCAGAGCGCCGGCCTGAAAGACCATGTTTGCGTCATCGCGCAGAGGACCGGCATTGCGGGCGGAGCCGAAAGTGACCGTCTGCACCGCAAATTCGATTGCGGGATCGATGACGAATTTGATGGATTCGTCAGGACCCAGGCCGTCCACAGTATCCTGGTCCAGGGCGCAACTGGCGGGCGTTCTCGAACACAGGCCAAGACCGTTGCTGGTGCGGGTGAGCTGCATTCCCAGCGGCGAGCCAAAGATATTGGTTGGAACCGAGGTGCGATAGCCTTCGATCCTGAGGGTGGAGCCAAGAAAATCTCCGGCCAGCGGCACCGCGATGGTGGCCGGACCCGTCGTGGTGACCACAGCGGACGCATTCGCGACGCCAGCCATCAGACCTGTATTCACAGTAAAGTCCATGTCGATGAACCCGGCATTCGCCTGACTGGCGGCGCCCGTCAGAAAAAGGGCCAGGACCGCAGCTTTATTAAATTTTCCAAGAAAACTCATTTTATTCTCCTTTAAATTTTTCATTAGAAGTCCAACCTGACACAACGTGTAATTACAACGCCTTAGGTTGAAATCAATCAGAGTGCAACGCTGAAAATTTAAGCTGAAGAGACCAATACCAAGGGTAGAATACACCTTGTTATCAACCCAGAGTTATACCACTAAGGAAGAGAAAGGCGCGTAAACCATCTCGCCATCCCTGTGCTGTCCAAGTAGCGAAACTGACCACAGGCCGTTACTTACAGGTCTGTAACATAACGATAGTCGCGAAAATTTTCAAAGGTTTTTTTTGGTCACTGATCACAACTGATCTAAAAAAGAGGGTGCAGACCAGAAATTCGCCATCGGTTTGCTGACGCTGTTCCTGCTCGCGCTGCGGCGGCGCTTCGAGAGGAATGGAGAAGCTGCGTTAGCGCCGTCGCCAGGGTCGACCTCGCGGAAGTCCGCTCGCGGCGATGGGGGAAACGCCAAACCATCCCGTGAAAGGCGGAAAATCTACACCAATCTGGCGTTATAGGTTTCCAGAAGCAGCGCGCTGCCGGGCGCAAGGGATGTCCAGGGGGCGGTTCCGCAATCGAAAACCATCAGCGCGCCGGGCGCCAGTTCCGGTAACGCCGTAAGAGAAGAATCTTCGGACGGCCGGACGAGCAGTTTCGCCAGTTCATCTACCCCACGACGCGCGCCAACAAGAAGAACCTCTTTATACCGCTCCTCCAGTTGCTGTAATTGAGAGAGAAGCTCCTCCCCCTTCATCAGATGAATACGGTAATCATGAATGATCTGCTGAGGATGCGCGGAAGAAGCCAGATAGGCCCACATATTGGACAGGGTCAGCCGCGCGCGCGCCGGGCTGGCGCAGATGACCAGATCCGGCGAATAGCCCTGCTTCAGCATGAATTTGCCGAGCTGGGCGGCAAGGATCTCGCCCCTTCGCGTGAGGGGAAGATGATAATCGGAGAGGTTAAGGGAAGGATCGACGCGCGGACGCGCGGCATGCAGCAGATATAACCTTTTCATCAGGCCTTGCCGCCGGGATTTTCGCCCGCCAGCACCCTGGCGATCAGCTTGCAGGTCTCCCCCACCCCGTAAAGCGCAATGAAGGGCCCCATGCGCGGCCCCTGACTCTGGCCGAGCAGAATTTCATAAAGCGCTTTGAACCAGTCGCGCAGATTGGCAAACCCATGCGTCTTGCCTGTCTCGTAGACGATCTCCTGCAGGCTTTCCGCGCTGCCGCCTTCACCGGCCGCGGCAAGCCTGTCCCGCAGATCGGCAAGGGCGATTTTCTCCTGCTCCGTGGGCGGACGGTAGTTTTTCGCAGGCAGCACGAAGTCATGATAATAGGCAACCGCATAATTCACCATTCGATCCAGAATGGGGTGAACGGCAGGCTCAATGCCGGGAAGATAGCGCGCAATATAACCCCATAAGACATCGCTCCCGCTGCTGTTGCTTGCCGCCGCGAGATTGAGCAGCATCGAAAAGGAAAGCGGCGTCTCCTCCTCTGGAGGCGCGCCATTATGGATATGCCATACCGGATTGGCGATGCGCTCCGCTTCGCTCTGGCGCGGATAGGCCTCGAGATGCGCGATATATTCGTCCACGGCTTTGGGGATCACATCGAAATGCAGACGTTTCGCCGTGCGCGGTTTCTGAAACATGAACAATTGCAGACTTTCCGGCGACGCATAACGCAGCCATTCATCGATGGTCAGGCCATTGCCGCGGGATTTTGAAATCCGTTCGCCATTTTCGTCCAGAAACAGCTCATAGCTGAGGGTTTCCGGCGGCCGTCCGCCAATCGCGCGGCAGATTTTGCTTCCCATCTGCACGGAGCTGATCAGATCCTTGCCCGACATTTCATAATCCACGTCGAGCGCTGTCCAGCGCATGGCCCAATCCGCCCGCCACTGCAATTTGCAGCGTCCGCCCGTGACTGGGGTCTCCACCAGCGACCCGTCCTCGTCGCGGTAGACGATGGTTCCGGATTTCGGCCGCACCTCCACCACCGGCGCTTCCAGAACGCGGCCGGTTCTGGCGCAGACGGGAAGAAACGGACTGTAGGTTTTGCGGCGTTCCTCGCCCAGTTCAGGCAGCACCACATTGATCACCGCCTCATAATTCTCCAGCACTTTCAAGAGGGCGGCGTCGAATTTTCCCGAACGGTACATTTCGGTGGCGCTGAGAAATTCGTACTGAAATCCGAACGCGTCCAGAAAAGCGCGCAGTCTGGCGTTATTATGGGCGCCAAAACTGCTGTGCTGGCCAAACGGATCGGGCACATCCGTCAGCGGCTTTTTGAGATGCTGCAGCAGCATCTGCGTATTGGGCACATTTTCAGGGGCGCGGCGCAAACCGTCCATATCGTCGGAGAAACAGATCAGCCGGGTCGGGGTGTCGCTGATCTGATGAAACGCATGGCGCACCATGCTGATGCGCGCGACTTCGCCGAAGGTCCCGATATGGGGAAGGCCGCTGGGGCCATAACCGGTTTCGAACAGCACATGCCCCTTTGCAGGCGTCCTGCCGCCGATACGGGACAGGACTTTGCGGGCCTCTTCAAAAGGCCAGGCCTTGCTGGCAAGATAAAGATCACGTGACATGGTCGCCAAAACCGACTTTGATGCGAGCCTTCCGGTTCAGAATAACCGTACAAATATCGGATTTCCGGATGGCTCCTGCAGGAATTGCACGGTTCATAAAAGTTTCCTGCAGACTTGCCAAGGATTTTGCCATTAAAAAGACGCCGTTTGCTTCCGGCGGGAGGCGGAGCGCGCCGGCAGAATACATGAGGAGATTGAAAAAAGGCGCCCCTATCCGGAACTATCTGCGGAAAGGGGCGCAAGGGGGGACATGTAGGTACAAACGGTACAGAAGTTAATCTATGCCTGGATAACGGCGCTGAAAGGGCCGGATTGTGGCGATTTTGTGAATCTTTTACCTTGATAAATGCAAGCTTTGTAAATTTATTGTTAAGGGCGTAGAGTTAACCATAGGCAATGACCGTGAAGATTGCACATTTGGTCCTGGCTGGATGGCTGCTGACGATGGCGGCGGCGCCCAGCGCAAAGGCCGATCAACACGATCCGAAGCTGGATGGTCTGTTTCAGCGTCTGAAGCTCAAGGAATTACCCGTTTCCGATGCGCAGGCGCTCGAAGACCAGATCTGGCGCATCTGGCATGCCTCCGGCAGTCCATCCACCGATCTGTTGCTGGCACGGGTGGAAACCATGCTCGCGGCCGACGCTCTGGAGTCCGCGATCAAACTGCTTGATGAAATCATCGCGATTTCGCCAGATTTTGCGGAGGGCTGGAACAAGCGGGCAACCGTATATTTTCTGCGCAATGACTTCCCCGCAGCCCTGCGTGATGCAGAACACGCCCTTCGCCTGGAGCCCAGGCATTTTGGCGCATGGGCCGGGCTCGGGGCGATTTTTCTGGAACTTGGCCAGGATGCGAAAGCCCTGCTGGCCTATCAGGAGGCGTTGAAAATCAATCCGCATCTCACTGATATTGCGAAAGAGGCGGAACGCCTAACCCTGTCCGCAAGAGGGCGCAGCATTTAAGTGCTGGGATGGCGAAAAGGCGGTATTTTGTTTACCATTTTATTGATTACGGCGGCGTTGGCTGGAGGTCTCTTCACCTATAGTGAACATGCCGCCTATCAGGCGCGGAAGGAATTTCCCCCCATCGGCGAATTCGTGGAAGTGGAGAAGGTCCGCCTGCATTATCTGGACAGCGCTCCAGACACCCCTACTCAAAGCATTGTGCTGTTGCACGGGGCAAGCAGTAATCTGCGCGATTTTCTGGGGAACCTCTATCCCATCCTGAGCCGGCAATATCGCGTCATCGCCGTCGACCGTCCCGGTCACGGCTACAGCACCCGCCCGTCAAATGGCGCTAAAGAAGGAGAGTGGATGAACCCCGCCCGCCAGGCGGAAGTGATACATGGATTGCTGACCAGAATCGGCGCACGTAATCCGGTTATTGTCGGTCATTCATGGGCTGGGGCGGTTGCGCTGGCCTATGCACTTGATTATCCCGCAGAAACCGGCGGCGCTGTCATTCTTGCCGGGGCCACCCATCCCTGGCGCAGCCAGCCCGCCATTCATAACCGCCTGCCCGCCGTGCCCTTGCTGGGCGATCTGTTCGTACATACGCTGGTCGCGCCCGGATTCGCCCTGATGGCGGAGCAGTCTGTCGCACGCAATTTCGCGCCAAATGCGCCTCCC
Source organism: Alphaproteobacteria bacterium (assembly GCA_003454415.1). Lineage (GTDB taxonomy): Bacteria > Pseudomonadota > Alphaproteobacteria > UBA11222 > UBA11222 > UBA11222. The sequence continues at coordinate 1,379 of DMKG01000038.1, read as the reverse complement.
CCGAATTATCTGCAGTCTTCTGGCGCAGCCCTGCTGATCCGCCCGGACAACTGGCGCGCCAATGCGGAAGACATGCGCAATCTGGCCGCTTTTTTAGCATCCCAGAAAAAACGCTATCACGAAATCCGCACGCCGCTCGTGATCATTGCAGGTGAAAATGACCAATCGGTCAGTCCGGACATTCACGCCAGGCGTCTGCATGCACAGGCGCCGGGATCGCAATTGATCATGCTGCCGGACACGGGCCATGCGCCGCATTACGTCCATCCGGAAGCGGTCTCCGAGGCCATTGAAGCCGTCGCCCGGCAGTTACGCGCGGCCGGCCTTCATGCAAGCCATCCGGATGGCCATTAGACCGGACGGGCGCTTCTCATCACGCCCCTTTCCTGCGGCCAGAAACGCTCTACGGGATTTCAGGCCTCTGACTGCCGCTTCCCACCATGGCGATATGCAGGACATTGGTGGCGCCGGGCGTGCCAAAGGGTACGCCCGCGGTAATCACGATACGCTGTCCGCTGCGGGCGAAACGCTCCTGAAAGACGATCCGTGACGCCTTGTCCACCATTTCGTGGAAATCCGCGACATCCTCCGTACGGACGCAATGCAGACCCCAGGCGATGGAGAGCCGCCTGGCGGTGGCGAGGCGCGGGGTGAGCACCATGATGGGTGTTTGCGGCCGGGTGCGCGCGACGCGCAGCCCCGTTGAGCCGGAACCGGTATAGCTGACAATGGCGGCCGCGTGCACCGTCTGCGCCACGCTATTGGCGGCTTCGGCGATGGCGTCGGCATGGGTTTCCTTGGGCAGGCTGTGCTGGCTGGCCATGGTGGAGAGATAGATCGGGTCGTCCTCCACGCGGGTGATGATCCTGTTCATCATGCTGACCGCTTCCACCGGAAAATTACCGGAGGCGGATTCCGCAGACAGCATGACCGCATCGGCGCCTTCATACACCGCATTGGCCACATCGGAGACCTCGGCGCGGGTGGGAAAGGGCGCCTCAATCATGGATTCCAGCATCTGCGTCGC
>DMKG01000038.1:0-134 GCA_003454415.1 Alphaproteobacteria bacterium | reverse complement strand
ATGGATTCCAGCATCTGCGTCGCCACCACGACGGGCCTTCCCGCCTCGCGCGCCGCGCGGATGATCTGCTTCTGCCGTCCGGGCACCTGCTCCACCGGCAGCTCCACCCCGAGATCCCCGCGCGCCACCATGAT
>DMKG01000306.1 GCA_003454415.1 Alphaproteobacteria bacterium | reverse complement strand
CTGTGGCGCAGCGGCTGGGGCCCAGAGAATAGTGGGCGGGTTTAGCCTGCGGCGGGTCGGTCTGTATATTCTCTAATCAGAGATTCAAGCGCGTTCCAGAGCTGCGCGCAAGCAGAAAATGCGGCAAAAAACATTGCCGTGATTATTGCGGCGCAACATTACTGCGGCGCGTCATAAGGGCAAGGGGCGCCATTATAGAGCGCCATTATGCAACCCTCCGGTGGCCGCACCCCCTGGCCGCCACCGGCTCCCTGATAACACAAGTCCGCTAGATGCGTAACTGAACCATACTCAGTTTACGCGCGCGGCGTTCAGATGCATGAGTTTGACGATTTCATCCTTGAGGCGAAGTTTTTCGCGCTTCATATGGGAGAGTTCCAGATCATCGGCGCTGGGATGGAGAAGTTCCTGCGCGATCACGCCGTCGAGACGGTCGTGTTCTTTCTGAAGCGCATCAATTCGTGATTCAAGGCTCATTGCCGATCCTCCTTTGTGGTTCAGAGAGCGTCATTAAAGCATAACAAGGGCGGCTTGTCAGGTGTTTATGATTTGACAAAATTTGTGAATTTCTCATAATTAACTTATGAATTTGATGTGGATAAAAGATAGGCTCAAGGAAATTGGAGCGACGCAGGGTCACCTTGCGACGGCGATAGGCCGGGATCAGGCGGTGGTAAGCCGTATTCTACAGGGCAAACAGGCCCTCAGCCTGGAATGGGCGGACGCATTTGCTGAGGTGCTGCAAATGCCTGTGCAGGAGGTGTTGCGCCGTGCGGGAGTCTTAAAAACCCCGTCGTCCGCGCAACGCATGATTGTCGGCATCAGCGGCGCAACCGGCGTTGTTTTCGGCGTCAGGCTGCTGGAAATCTTGCGGGATCTGGGCGTTGAAACCCATCTGGTGATCACCCGGCCGGGCGCCGTCACCCTTGCCCAGGAAACGGATTATCGTGTGGCCGAGGTTGCCGCCATGGCGGACAGGCATTACCGTGTTGGCGATATTGCGGCCCCCATCGCGAGCGGCTCCTTCCGCACCATGGGAATGATCGTTGCGCCCTGTTCGGTCCGCACGTTTTCCGAAATCGCCACAGGCGTTACCTCCAACCTTCTCACACGCGCCGCCGATGTGACGCTGAAGGAGGGGCGCAAGCTCGTGCTGATGGTGCGTGAAACGCCGCTGCATAGCGGGCATCTGCGCAATCTGCTGCAGCTTGCGGAAATGGGGGCGGTCATCGCTCCGCCCATGCAGACCTTTTATACCCGTCCCAGCAGCCTGGACGATATGATCGTCCATTCCCTCGGACGGGTGCTGGATCTGTTCGATCTCGAATTACCTGGTCTGCCCCGCTGGGGGGAGGACAGCGTCCGGGCGATGCAGACGTAAAGACTATTCCCCGGATTTTTTTTCGGGTTCCGGCGTCCTGAAAAGGGACTCATAATCACGGGTAAGGTCGCTGGCCTTCATGCCAGGCAGTTTGAACGCCCAGCCTTTGGTGCGGGCATTGATTTCATCCGCCTGCTTTTGCGCTGCGTCGGCGTTCAGCAATTTGGGATTCGCTTCCAGCAGTTTTGCTTTTTCAGCCGCCTCCGCCTGTGCAGCGTCAAAGGCGGCGGTGAATTTTGTCCAGCGGCTTTTGTCGCGCAGCACCGTATAACTGGTCAGCGCCAGTCCATCGAACATTTTATGCTCGGCGCGGTAAGCGCCAGTGAAATCCACTTTATCGTCTGGCAGCGCATCCTCCAGCGGCAACAATGCGACGGTCTTTGCGATATTCGCCGGCAGATCCGGAAGGATGAATTCCATCCCTTTGGGGATGCGGTCGATGGTAAAGGGGTCCTGGGGCGTGGCGCGGGCGATCTCATAGGCGGGTCCGCTGGGGGGCGTAATCTTCACGGATCGAATGCGGTCTTCGTGGATATCGAACAGCCTGCGATCGATCCAGTCAGAAACCAGCAATGGGAAATTGACATCGCCTTCCACAAGATAGGTCTGCGCCTCACCCTCCCTTCGGGCAAAGGCGGTGCCGGGTGTGGTGGCGCTGGGCGGGGTCTGCACCCTGCCGATGATCAGCGACGCCATGACCTCGCCTTGCGCATCCAGCGCGCGTATAAGCGCGCCTTTGCCGCTTTCGGCTGCATCGGGATCATCGGGCGCCGCCAGTAACAGATGCGCATGATTTTCCGGGCGGGCCGTGCGCCGGTCCACTGCCTGCAGTTTGGCCAGCCCAAGTACGGCCTTGCGCACCACATCGAAGTTCGCGGGCCAGCCCCCACGCTCCGGCAGCATCCATCCCCCCTTTGCATCCTGTGCAAGGTTCACATCTCCCGTCGCCGTACGCAATTCGATCCGTGCGATCTGCTCTATCTTCTGCTCCAGTCCCGGGAACAGCGGCTGGCGCGAAAAAGGCGCGAGATTGGCGGTTTCGCGCATCATCACGGCGGCAATGGCCGCAAGCGTCAGCACGCCCGCCAGCACGAAGAGGAAGATAAGCCGCCGGGCCTTCATGACGCGTCTTCCCGCATTATGGATTGCCTGGCGCGCCAGGCAAGACTGCGGCGTTTGCGGCGGTAATTGCGCCATTGCGCAAGCGCGAAGGCGGCGACGCCTGCAAGGAAGGGCGTCAGCGCGATATTGATCAGGCGCAGGCGGTCCTGCAAGGTCTCCACATCCTGGCGCAGGGAATGCTGCACCGCGCGCAGCGCCGCGCGGGTCTGGGCGATCTGCGCCCGCGCATGCTGAATTTCCGCCTCCTGCTCCGGGGTGACCAGGCTTTCACCCGCGCCGCCCTCGGGCTTGGGAACGCCTGCATCTGGGCGCTCCATTTCCGCGAGACGCTGTTCCGAGGCCTGCAATTCGGTTTTCAGGCGCTCTTCTTCTTCAAGATATTGCATTTCTGCCGCCCGCAACAATTCCTGGATCACCAGGAAGGGGCGCGAGGCCTTGGCCCGGGCCCGCAAGCCGGCCAATCCACCCGCGCCGGTCATGTTTTCAATCGCCCCAAGCACGAGATTGGCGTTGTCGGCTGTCGGCACGGCGATGCGCTGTCCGCGATATTCGCTCACCTCCACCCACCAGTTGTCATCCCACAGATCCGTATCCGCGACGACAATCACATTGATGGGTTTTGCAGATTTCTCAACGTGGGGCGGAAGCGCCTTGTAACTCTCTTGCAGTTCCGGACTGGCTTCCCCGGGCAGGGGGGGCGGACCTTCGGGAAAGGCGCTGACGCTCTCTCCGGAAATCCTTGCGGCCAGTACGTATTTCTCACCCGTGGGTTTGAAATTTCGTAGTAAATCAATGGGGTTGGGCGCGCGCCGCAGCATCATGTCCGCCTCAATGAGCTCTGAATCACCGCTGCTGGAGATCAAAGGCGTGAATTGCGTAGTGGCGTCGGGCAGTTTCCGCAAATGTCCCGCCATCGCCATGGTGACATATTGCAGTTGCGCGGTGACGGGATCTTCGTGGTTCAGCGCGCGCTCATGCAGACCAAGCCAGGCGACATAGCCCAATTGCTGCTGCTGGCCAAGATTGTCCACCACGACGCGCAGGGCATTTTCCCGGTCGGCGACAACCCGGTTAGGATCCATCTCCACGCCCCAGGCGCGGTAGAGTTCCGGCAGAGCGGACGAGGGCGAAAACGATTCCCGCGAGGTGAGCGGGTTTTTGGTGCGCGCCGGTGGTTTTGCAACCTCCGAGACCGGATCGGTGAAAGCGATCACGCGTCCGCCTTTCAGCGCGTACTGATCGATGGCGTAGGCGGTGAGGGCGTCCATTTCCTTCGGGTGCACGATCAGCAGGACATCATATTTGCTGCTGATCTCTGCAAACTGCCCGGTCAGCATTTCGGCGTCGAAATTGTCGCGGATCTGCTGATACAGCATGAAGGGCTTGATCTCGCCCCGCATCACGGCCTCTATGCCGCCCTTGCCGATATCGAGGGGAAGACCGCTGAGCACGGCGACCTTCGGTTTTTCAGGGTTGTTCAGTTGACTGATCAACTGGGTCAGGTCATATTCCAGGAACTGCTCGCGTTCCTGGGTGAAGAAGGGGATGACCTGCTCTCCGTCCAGCATATTATAGGCGGCAAGGCCCAGATAAAACTTGTCGCCGGATTCGGTGGGCAGGCCCTGAAGGCCCAGTCTGGAGGCCTGTTCCTCGGCCACGCTGAAAGGCTGGGGGTCGATGATTTCCAGCAACAGCTTTCCGTCGGCGTTCTCTTCGAACTCCTTCAGCATATCGCGCACCCGCTGCCCGTAATTCTGAGCGCCCGGTACGTCTTTGGCCAGGGATTCGGAGTAATAAAACGTCAGACGGATGGGTTCCGCCAGATCGGACAGAACCTTGCGCGTCACGGGGTTGAGCGTGTAAAGCCGGTCCTGCGTCAGATCGAAGCGCGCCGCGTAGAGGGTGGCGTTGGCCAGAATGTTGAACGCCAGAAAAATGATTGCCGTCAGACCAAGGGCGGCGCTGGCGCGAATATCGTTGCCGCCCCCGTGTCCCGACCGGTTCATGTCCAGGACAATCCCGTTGGCATAGAGCCAGGCCGCTGTCAGGGAGGCGAAATAGGCAAGATCGCGCAGATCGATCACCCCATTGGTGATGGCGTCGAAATGGCTCAGAAAACTGAATGAAGCGATGGCCTGCAGCAGCGTCTTGGGCGCCCAGGCCGCAAAGAAATCCAGAACCATGGGCAAGCCGCTGACGGTGAACAGGAAGCAGACGCTCACCGTGATCACGAAGGCGATGACCTGATTGCGGGTGGCGGCCGAAATGCAGGCGCCGATGGAAAGATAGGCGCCCGCCATCAGCGCGCTGCCGATATAACTGGCGAGTATCACGCCATTGTCGGGATCGCCCAGATAGTTGACGGTGATCCAGATGGGAAATGTCAGCGCCAGCGCCACCAGGCTGAATGCCCAGGCGGCCAGAAATTTGCCCAGAACCGCCGCCCACAGGGGAACGGGCAGGGTCAGCAGCAGTTCAATCGTTCCGGATTTCTGTTCTTCCGCCCAGAGCCGCATGCTGACCGCGGGAATGAGAAACAGATACAGCCAGGGGTGAAAGAGAAAAAAACTTTTAAGGCTGGCTTCGCCGGCTTCGAAAAAACCCCCCGCGTAGAATGTCAGCAGTCCGCTGAGAAACAGAAAAATGACGATGAAGATCACAGCCAGCGGCGTGGCGAAATAGCCGGCAAATTCCCTTCTGAATACGGACGCAAGACCGTTCATTCAGCCGTCTCCGTATCTCCCGCCGTCAACTGACGGAACACTTCGTCGAGGGGGCCGCGCCGGGCGAGTTCGGCCGGGGTTGCGTCCGCCAGGATGCGCCCGCGGCCGATGATGATCGCGCGGGTGCAGATGGCGTCCACTTCCTCCAGAATATGCGTGGAGATAATGATGGTTTTTTCCGCCGCCATGTTGCGGATCAGGCTGCGCACCGCGTGTTTCTGGTTGGGATCGAGACCGTCGGTCGGTTCATCCATGATCAGGACGGGCGGATCATGCAGTATCGCCTGCGCAAGTCCCACCCGCCGCTTGAAGCCTTTTGACAGGGTGTCGATGGGCTGCTCCATCACCTGGGCCAGGCCGGCCCGCTCCACCGCCAGCCGGATGGCGGCGTCGCGCGCCGCCCCGTCCAGATTACGAATGGCGGCGATAAAGCGCAGAAATTCATGGGGCGTCATGTCGGGATAGGCGGGCGCCCCTTCTGGCAGATAGCCGATGCTTTGTTTGACCGCGATAGGGTGTTGCGTCACGTCCTGTCCCAGCACTTTCGCTACGCCGGAGGTGGGGGCGAGAAAGCCGGTGATGATTTTCATGGTGGTGGATTTGCCCGCGCCGTTGGGGCCGAGAAAGCCCAGCACCTCCCCTTTGGCTACCTGGAAGCTGACGCCATCAACTGCGGTGATGCTCTGCCCGAACTTCTTAACGAGTGCTTCGACTTCAATCATTCATAAGCCAAACCGAATTCCCCAGCATCCGTTTAGATAGACAATGGCCTGCGCCCGCGCAAGTCATAAGCGAATGTATGTGCGGCGCAGTTGAACGACCGGCCCCATGCGTATTGTCCTTCAACAGCTCCCCTAGATGCAGGGGAAGGAATGAAAAGCGGTCGCGGCTGCATTGACCCATTCCGGTGATCGTGTAGGATGGCCCCAGTTTCGGATGATTTTGCATCGAATCCCCCCGGCCACTTTGTCGCCCCGTCCATATCATGGGGCTGCAGGGTTTCAGACGCGGATACTGCCGTGTGACGCCCTTGTCAGCCCCTGCCAGTCTTCTGGCGAGTGAATGGGGGGCCCTGGAATAAATCCTGAACGGCAGATCGGGGTTGCGGCAGGGATAACATGAGGTCATCCTGTTCCAGGCGGCATATCATCGGAGTTCGAGGGAGTCATGGTTGAAGAGAGCGGGCTGATGCGGGGCAAGCGGGGCCTGATCATGGGAGTGGCGAATGAACGTTCGCTCGCCTGGGGGATTGCCCGCGCCTGCCATCGGCATGGGGCGGAACTGGCCTTTTCGTATCAGGGCGACGCGCTGATGAAGCGGGTGCAGCCGCTGGCCGCGTCGGTCGGCTCGAATCTGGTCCTGCCCTGCGACGTCACTGACGCCGCCAGCATCGACGCCCTGTTTGAAACCCTGCGCGCAGAGTGGGGAAAGCTGGATTTTCTGGTTCACGCCATCGCCTTCTCCGCCAAGGAGGAGCTGAAGGGCCGTTATGTGGACACGAGCCCCGAAAATTTCGCGCTGAGCCTGAATATTTCCTGCTATTCCTTCACCGCCGTGACCCAGCGGGCGGAAAAACTGATGCAGGATGGCGGCAGTCTGCTGACCCTCACCTATTACGGCGCGGAGAAGGTGATGCCCCATTACAATATCATGGGAGTGGCGAAAGCGGCCCTGGAGGCAAGCGTCCGCTATCTGGCGTCGGATCTGGGGGCGCGCAATATCCGGGTGAACGCGATCTCAGCGGGGCCGGTCAAGACCCTCGCCGCCAGCGCCATTGGCGATTTCCGCTATATTCTGAAATGGAACGAGTTGAATGCGCCGCTGAAACGCAACGTGACCATCGATGATGTGGGCAAGTCGGCGGTGTTCCTGCTGAGCGATCTGGGCAGCGGCGTCACCGGGGAAATCACCCATGTGGATTGCGGCTATCATCTGGTGGGCATGAAGGATGAAAATGCGCCGGATATTTCGGTGGCGCTGGCCGGTTCCCAGGGCCAATCCCAAGAGTGACGCAAGAGTGATTGATGTCACACAACACTTTTGGGCATTTATTCCGAGTTACAACCTGGGGGGAATCCCATGGACCGGCGATCGGCTGCGTGGTGGATGGCGCGCCGCCGCGTCTCTCCCTGTCCGAGGCCGATATCCAGCCCTATCTGGACAGACGCCGCCCCGGACAGTCTCGCTACACCACCCAGCGGCAGGAAGCGGATCAGGTGAAGATCCTTTCCGGAACCTTCGAGGGGCAAACCACCGGCACACCCATCAGCCTGCTGATTGAAAATACCGATCAGCGCTCCCGGGACTACGATAAGGTGAAGGACAAATTCCGCCCCGGGCACGCGGACTACACCTATCTCGCGAAATACGGGGTGCGTGACTATCGCGGCGGCGGGCGGCAATCGGCGCGGGAAACCGCGGCGCGGGTGGCGGCGGGGGCGATTGCGCGCCTCGTTCTTGGCAAAAAGATAAACATCCGTGGCGCGCTGGTTCAGATGGGCCCCCATGGCGTCGACCGCAGGAACTGGAACTGGGATGAGACGGAAAACAATCCTTTCTGGTGTCCGGACGCAAAGGCCGCGAAGAAATGGGAAACCTATCTGAACGGCGTACGCAAGGCTGGGTCTTCCTGCGGCGCGGTGATCGAGGTGATGGCGACGGGGGTCCCCGTGGGGCTGGGCGCGCCTATTTACGGCAAACTTGATGCGGATATCGCCCAGGCGCTGATGAGCATCAATGC
>DMKG01000107.1 GCA_003454415.1 Alphaproteobacteria bacterium | reverse complement strand
GTCCAGCACGTCCAGCTTGGTCAGCGCGATGCCGTTGATTCCGGCGATCTTGGCGGCCTGGCGCACCATCACCGCATCGAACCAGCCGCAGCGCCTGGGCCGCCCGGTGACCGTGCCGAATTCCTTACCGCGCGTGCCCAGCCCCTGGCCGATCTCGTTATTCTGTTCGGTGGGAAACGGCCCCTCCCCTACCCGCGTCGTATAGGCTTTGGTGATGCCGAGCACATATCCAAGGGCGCCAGGGCCAATGCCGCTGCCGGTGGCTGCCTGCGCCGCCGTGGTATTGGAGGAGGTGACGTAGGGATAGGTGCCATGATCTGTATCCAGCATCGCCCCTTGCGCCCCTTCAAACAGGATACGTCTGCCCTGGCTGCGCAATTCATCGAGCGTGCGCCAGACCGGATCGGCGAATGGCAGGATGCGGGGAGCGATTTCCAGCAGGGACTGGATGAGTGACGCCCCATCAATTTCGGATTTTCCCAAACCCCGGCGCAGCGCATTGTGATGCGCAAGCAGCGCCGCCACCCTACTGGCGATGACCTGGGGATCGGAAAGGTCAATCACACGCAAGGCGCGGCGGCCGACCTTGTCTTCATAGGCGGGGCCTATGCCGCGCCGGGTGGTGCCAATTTTAACCGCGGAATTGCTGTCTTCACGGACTTCGTCAAGTTCCCGGTGAATGGGCAGGATCAGCGCCGCAGTTTCCGACAGGCGCAGGTTCTGAGGAGTGATGCTCACTCCCTGCCCCTCCAGCCGCTTGATTTCATCGAGCAGCGCCCACGGATCCACCACGACCCCGTTTCCGATGATGGAGAGCTTGCTGGAACGCACCACCCCGGAAGGCAGCAGGCTCAGCTTATAGACTTTACCATCCACCACCAGGGTATGTCCGGCATTATGACCGCCCTGAAAACGGACAACGACATCGGCGCGTTCCGACAGCCAGTCAACGATCTTCCCTTTGCCTTCATCACCCCACTGGGCGCCTATTACCACTACATTCGTCATGCCACACTCATACCCTGCGCAATCCTGCGCCGCCCAGGACGCGCCGGGGCGGCAAACCGGCCGATCATATAGGAAACGGCCTCAGAAATTAAGCGCCTTCGCCTGCACCACCAGAGGAATGCTTCGCACTTTCGTCAATACATCCTCAGTGACCGGCCCATCGATCTCAATCAGGGCAATGGCGTTACCGCCAGCCGAATCCCGGCCCAGATGAAAGGTGGCGATATTAACTCCTGCTTCTCCCAGCAGCGTACCCAGGCGGCCGATAAAGCCCGGCTTGTCCTGATTCGAGACATAAAGCATATGCCGGCCCAGCTCGGCCTCCATATTTATGCCCTTCACCTGGATGATGCGCGGCTTGCGGTCGGCGAAGAGCGTTCCGGCGACGCCGCGCCGCTGATTTTCGGTGACAACTGTCAGGCGCATATAGGTGTGATACGCGCCCTGCTGCGGGCCCTTGGTTTCACTAACCCTGATGCCGCGTTCCTTTGCGATAGAGGGGGCGTTGACCATATTGACATTCGACAGCAGAGGCGTCAGCAGGCCGCAAAGCGCCGTCGAGGTGAGGGCCCGGGTATTGAGATCGGCGACTGCGCCCTCATATTCGATCTCAACCTCCGTAATCCCGGTTTCCGTGAGCTGACCTGCAAAACGCCCAAGCTGATCAGCAAGAATCATATAAGGCTGCAGCAGGGCGGCTTCTTCTGCGCTTAGGGACGGCATGTTCAGGGCGTTGGTGACGGCGCCGGAGATCAGAAAATCCGCCATCTGCTCCGCTACCTGAAGCGCGACATTTTCCTGCGCCTCGGTGGTTGACGCCCCCAGATGCGGCGTCGCAATGACGTTTTCATGACTGAATAACGGGTTGTCCGTGGCGGGTTCGACCTCGAACACATCCAGGGCGGCGGCGGCTACCTGGCCTGAATTCAATCCTTCCAGCAGATCCTTCTCCACGATCAGACCGCCACGCGCGCAATTGATGATCCGGACGCCCTTTTTCATTTTGGCGATGGCGGCCGCATCTATGATGTTCCGGGTCTGGTCCGTCAGGGGCGTATGCAGGGAGATGAAATCCGCGCGTCTGAACAGCGTCTCCAGTTCAACCCGTTCGACTCCCAGTTCCCGCGCGCGTTCGGGCGACAGAAAAGGATCATAGGCCAGTACTTTCATGCGCAGCCCCCGCGCGCGATCCGCAACATTGGCGCCGATATTCCCGCAACCAATCACGCCGAGGGTTTTGCCGGTGACTTCCACCCCCATGAAACGGTTCTTTTCCCATTTTCCTGCCTTGGTGGACTGGGTCGCTTCTGGAATTTGCCGCGCGGCCGACAGCATCAGCGCAATGGCGTGCTCCGCCGTCGTAATGGCGTTGCCGAAAGGCGTGTTCATCACCACGATACCGCGCTGGGTGGCGGCGGGCACATCTACATTGTCCACGCCTATGCCTGCCCGGCCTATCACCCGCAGCCGGGTTCCCGCAGCTATCACCTCAGCCGTCACCTTGCTGGAAGAACGAATCGCCAGCCCGTCATAGCCGCCAATGATCGCCAGGAGTTCGGCGGGCTTCAGTCCCGTCTTTACGTCCACTTCAACGCCGCGTTCACGGAAAATTTCCGCCGCCCGCGGGCTCATGGCGTCGGATATCAGAACCTTTGGCATAATGATGCTCCTGTCACGAATTCAGCCGCGCGCCTGCGCCCAGGCCCAATCCAGCCACGGCGTCAGAGCCGCGAGATCAGAGGCTTCCACCGTCGAGCCAGCCCAGATACGAAGACCAGGAGGGGCGTCGCGGTAGGAATCGATATCGTAGGCGGCGTTCTCCGTTTCCAGCAGCGACGCCATCTGCTTCGACACTTTTGCCTGTTCCGTCTTGTCGAGACCGGTGAACCATGGATCAACGATCTTCAGACATACGGAAGTGTTCGACCGGATGGCTGGATCTTCCGCAAGAAAATCCACCCAGGCCGCGCGCGCGACCCAGTCGCTCAGGACCTCCAGATTGGCGTTGGCGCGTGCGATCAGCGCGGATAAGCCGCCAATCTTTTCCGCCCAGCTCAGCGCGCTCAGATAATCCTCGACCGCCAGCATGGAGGGGGTGTTGATGGTCGCGCCCTGAAACAGATCCGCAGTCAACCTGCCCCCACCCGTCATCCGGAACAGTTTCGGCATGGGCCAGGGGGGGGTGTAGTTTTCCAGCCGCGCCACGGCGCGGGGCGAAAGCGCGAGCATGCCATGCGCCGCTTCACCACCCAGCACTTTCTGCCAGGAAAAGGTGGTTACATCCAGCTTGTCCCAGGGCAAATCTTGCGCAAACACCGCAGAAGTGGCGTCGCAAATGGTCAATCCTGCCCTATCCGTGGATATCCAGCCGCCATGTGGAACGCGAACGCCGGAAGTGGTTCCATTCCAGGTGAAAATTACGTCACGGCCCATGTCCGTCTGGTTCAGATCAGGAAGCGATCCATAGTCCGCCTCGAACACACGAACGTCTTTCAGCTTCAATTGTTTGGTGATGTCCTGCACCCAGCCAGAACCGAAGGATTCCCAGGCCAGCACATCAACCCCGCGTTCGCCCAGCAGCGACCACAGCGCCATCTCCACCGCCCCCGTATCTGATGCGGGAACGATCGCCAGCCGATAATCCGGCGGCAGACCCAGCAGGGCTGCGCTGCGGTTGATCGCTTCAGCAAGCTTCGCCTTTCCCGCTTTGGAGCGGTGCGAACGTCCTAGACAGGCGGATTTGAGATTTTCGTAAGACCATCCGGGGTGCTTGGCGCAGGGACCGGAGGAAAAAAATGGGGTGGCCGGACGCCTGTCCGGCTTGGGTGATGTCGTAGCGGCGGCCATCGGCGCCATCCTTCTGTAAAACTTCCCGTTGGGGGGAAGCGGCCCGGCGCGGATATACGAATTCAGGCGCTATACTGTCAAGAAGAATGATGTTGCGCCGCACAATAAAAAAGGGGCGGCAGGAAACCCGCCGCCCCTTTCGCCATCCGGCAAACCGGAAGCCGGTTTATTTTGGAAAACCTGGCACCCCTTCTTCACGCTGCACGCCCAAAGTATTCAGCGCCATCGCCAGCATATTGTATTGGCCGATGGTGAACACGGCGTCCATGATCTGCTCCGTGCTGAGATGCCTGCAAAGAATTTCCCAGGTTCTGTCCTCGATAATCGTATCATCGAGCAATTCATCGGCCGCCTGCAGCAAAGCGCCTTCCAGTTCATTCCAGCCCGCCGCCTTTGGCCCCTCCTTGATCCGCAGATGATCCTCATGGGTGAGCCCCGCAGGGGCGCTCATCAGCACATGCTGGCCCCATTCATATTCCGATTGGGTCAGCCAGCCTACCCGCATGATCAGCATTTCGCGATGTCGCGGAGAAAGCGAGGACGTCCCCATGATATGGCCGGCGAACCCATTCCAGGCATTGAGAAGTTTCATGTTCCGCATCAGTGTTTTCAATACGTTGAAAACAAACCCGTAGCGCTGTTTCATGGGCGCGATCAGCGCCTGCTGCTCAGTGGTTAACTCTGTTTCCGGAAGCGGAGTGACGCGTGGCTCTGACAGGCGCATGGGGGTTTCCTTTTGCTCATTCATTTGTCTATAGAATGCCATGTCAGTCACGGCAGCGGAATGAAAAAATCAGCCCCTTGCCTATTCGATCTTGAGAAGGTACGTAAAACGCCACAGACTTCCCAGCAAATCCTCGGAACTCGCCATGCCGCCTAAAGAGAACCCGCTTAAACTCAACGTCCTCCAGTTGAAAACCCTTACCCTGCTGCAGGAATTGGCCAAAGATCCGCAAAACGCCGCGGCCCAGCGCGATGGCGCGATAAGGATTACCCGTTTTCCCAGCGCCCACGGCAATCACTTTCATATCGGTGACGCCGCAGTAAACGCATCGGATGCGAGCGGTCTTTATAATGAAAATGTCTGGAAGGCGCTGGATCGCAAGGCGCTGACGCAGTCCTCCTATCCGAACGCCATCGCATTGACGCCGGCTGGACTGTCCTATGATACGGGCGCTGGAAAAAAGATCCTGCACCGCGCGGATCACTAGAGTCCTGACTACTAGGTTCTTATCCCCTGCGGCGAACACGCCATCGAAAGAAGGCTTTCAAGCCTCTATTACCAGTGCAGTGGAGGATTTGAACCGGCCGGGAACTTTTCGTTCATGACGGGGAAAAGGGAATACTGACCTAACCGACATCTTCGCTCACGCGGTTGCGGCCATCGCTCTTTGCCCGGTATAACGCCATATCAGCCCTTTTCAGCATGAGGGCGGGAGTATCATCACCCCCGATGAGGCTGGTTACGCCTATACTTGCCGTCATTGCAATGGGCGTCGCCTCCGATGACCCGCTTCCTGCATCAAACGCGTGCGTTTCCGTGAACTGACGAATACGTTCAGCCACCAGCGAGGCAATCGCCATGTCGGTCTCCGGCATGATCACCACAAACTCCTCGCCGCCAAACCTGCAGGCCAGGTCGATGCCGCGGATGTTGCGGGAAATTCCCTGCGCGAACTGCTGCAGAATTTTGTCTCCAACGTCATGCCCGTACATGTCATTGATGTTCTTGAAGTAATCTATATCTATCATCAGCAGGGAGAGCGGGCGGTTATCCCGCTTCGCCCTGTCCATGAGTATCTGCAGATGGGTTTCCATGTAGCGCCGGTTGTACAACCCGGTCAATCCATCGGTGACCGCCATTTGCAGGCTTAAATGCAGATTTTGCCTTAGTCTTTCCTCATAACTCCGCCATCGGAGCTGGGTGCGCACCCGGGCTATCAACTCGTTGTTTTCAATTGGGCGCACAAGATAGTCGTTCACCCCCATATCCAGGCCGCGCGCAAGGCGGCTGTCTTCTGTGTCCTCTACAATGATCAGGAGCGGCACGGTCCGCGTTTCATCCATCGTGCGGAATTGAGAGCACAGCCGCAGCCCATCATAATTGCGCATCGTCAGACTTATGATCATCAGGTCGAAATCGCCTTCTTTAGCCAGGCGTAACGCCTGTGCGCAATCCGATTCGGCTTTTGGACTGTGGCCAGCTTCCGAAAGAATAGAGCAGATGCGTGCGCTTGAGCGCGTTTGATCATCCACAATGAGGATCCGCCCGAAGAGCTGTTTTCCCTCGTCCCATTCTGGCTGATCAATCAGTCCCAGATTTTTGCCGGTGACCTCGCGGGCGCGCAATTCATCGGTCATCATCTTTAGCCGGATCAGGCTGCGCACCCTTGGAAAAAGTGGATTATTTTTTATGGGTTTGCTGATGAAATCGTCGGCGCCCGCAAGTAGACCTTCGACACGATCCGAGGGCTGATCAAGCGCGGTTATATGTGATGATGCCCGTAAT
>DMKG01000178.1:2372-10098 GCA_003454415.1 Alphaproteobacteria bacterium | reverse complement strand
GCGTCCTCGTTGGAACTGACATGCTCGATCAGCAGATTGAGACGCTCGCGGTCACGTACATACAGGGTCTTGGTTTTACGTTCCAATATGCCCGCACTGGTCAATTGGCCCATCACCCGGGCCACGGTTTCGCGGGTCGTGCTCGCTTTCGAAGCGATCATCGCCTGGGTAGGCGTCGGATATATCAGCCATGAGTTTGACCGGACCGGATCCTCCGTGATCAGTTTAGCCAGCTCCCGGTATACGCGCTGATGCGCCCCAAGCGTCGCCAGATCCATGATCCGGTCGTCACAGATGCGTATGATGCGCGCAAGTTTTTCCAGCACGCGCACCGCGATCTCGGGATGCTTCAACAACACCGTGCGAAAGGCGGATGGACTTAAACTGGCGAACAGACAGTCCGTGTGCGCTACGACATTGGCCGATCGCGGCGCCCCATCTATTGCCGCCAGTTCGCCAAAATACCCGCCTTCCTTAACTTCGGCATAGGCCACCTCACGGCCGGTGAGGGAAAAGTTGACGATACGAACCTCCCCGCTCACGACAAAGATGATATCGCGGCTCAGGCTTTCGCGGGTCAATATTTCATCTCCCGCCTTGCACTTGCGCCAGACGCAGGCGCGTTCGATCTGACGTAATTCTTCCGCGTCAAACCCCTCAAACAAGGAATTGCGGGCCAGGGTGTTACCCGTAGCATCAACCGAAATGATCACGCCTGGAAGGTCATCCTTCGCTTCGCTCACTTTGCTCCCCCTCATGCTCCGCGCATCTCGCATACTGCTTCACAGACCGGTCATCGCCATTCCCTCGCCGGCTGATCTTCAATTAGCTGATAATAGATAAATATATGCAAATGACACAACCGGACGGAATGACATGCTTGTTGGGGACTGGCTGCCCGCCAACGGCCATCCCGTAAACCGCCCAAAATGGTCATTGGGTGAATTTTACGAATCACCCTAGTGATAATCATCACATTTTGCTGTAATTCATTACACCAAAGATCAGGTTTTTCAATTATTCCGTGATAACGATCACATTTTATTAACAGTATCCGGGTTAAAGTGCCGCTTCCTCCCTTGAGGAACCCAACCCAACTGGCCCCGATTCTCATTCAGAAGATCGGGGTTTTTCTTTATGACGCCTTAGAACGCCGTAGCGCCCCCATCCACATTGATGGTCTGGCCGCTGACAAAAGCCCCCGCCGCGGAAGCGAGAAACACCACCGCCCCCGCAATCTCATCCGGCGCGCCAATTCTTTTAAGGGTAGAGCCGGAGACCGAGTCCTCGAGGATCTTGGGGTCGCTCCATAAAGCCTTGGCGAAGTCGGTCTTCACAAGTCCTGGGGCAACGGCGTTGGCGCGGATATTATACTCCCCAAACTCCAGGGCGATATTGCGCGCCAGCTGCATGTCCGCCGCTTTGGAAATACAATAGGCGCCAATCACCGCATTGCCATGATGCCCGCCAATGGAAGAAATGATCGTGATCGTGCCGTCGCGGCGCTCAATCATCTGCGGCAGCACCATATTGCACAGCCACTGGTTGGACAGGATATTGGATTTCATGATCCGCTCGAACGCATCATCCGGAATATCCAGCATGGAGCCGAAATGCGGATTCACCGCAGCATTGCAGACCAGCGTGGTTACCTTGCCCCATTTCGCCATGGTCTGGTCCACAAGATTCTGCAACTGATCCTTATGGCCGATATTACAGGCGACCGGAATGGCGGCATCCGGGTATTTTGCGTTGATCGCAGCCGCAACCCGTTCACAGGCGTCCATCTTACGGCTGGAAATCACGACTTTGGCGCCATGCTCCGCCAGCCGCCAGGCGATCGCTTCGCCGATCCCCTTTGTGGCGCCGGTGACGATGCCGACCTTTCCCGTCAAATCAAAAAGCGACATACCCAACACCTCGGTTATGTGTTTACAGTCTGCACCGTCAAACCTCTCAGGACAGGCGGACGCATCCAGAGGGTGATGATTACCGGCAGCATCGCCACTGCAGCGAAGGAAAGAAATACGGGTGTATAACTGCCAATAGATTCAAACACATGCGCAGCGACGATGGGCCCGGACGAACCAACGACGATTACGACCATCCCATGAATGCCAATGAGGCTGGCATAGTTCTTATGCCCATAATAATTCGCCACCAGCGCCGGGCTGGCGACAATCGCCATGCCATTACCGGCCCCCAGGATAACCGCGCAGGCGTAAGTTAGAAGTTCATTGTTGGCGTAGATAAGAAGGACGATCGCCACAAGCTCCAGCGCCAGACCGAAGGAGAGCAGATAACGCGGATCGAGCCGGTCGCCCAGAACGCCGGTAAGCAGACGCCCGCCCGCGCCGAACATGCCGATAATGCCAATGGCGGAAGCCGCGGTGATGGGAGATATGCCCTTGTCGCTCAGGTGCAGAACCCCCTGGCTGTTGACGACAAAAAATCCGAAAACGGCAAGCGCGGCGGCCAGCACCGTAATCCAGAAAGGCATGGTCAGCACCGCATCCTTCACCTCCCAGGAAACCGTGGTCTGGTGGACGCGGGAAGGAGCGGCGGTAGCGCCACTATTAAGTGAGGGATCAACGCCATCCATGAAAGTTCCCATGTCTTCTGGCTTGTCGCGAACGAACAGAACCGCGACAACGCTTCCGATCAGCGTCGCCGCCGCCATCGCCAGCCAGGCATTACGCCAGTTACCGGTCGATTGAACCAGCAGGGAAATGACAGGCGCAGCGAAAAACGCGCCCAATCCACCCATGGACATGAAAACACCCAGCGCCAGCGCGCGCTTGCGCGCAAACCAGTTGGTGATGGTGTGGGTGCAGGCGACGCCCCCCAGTAGCGCCAGGCCCACAGCGATGGCCCCCATAAACAGGTAATACTGAAACAGGGAGGTCATATTGTAGCAGCCCAAGACGCCGATCATGGCGATGATCCCGCCTATTCCCATCAATTTCGGCGCCCCCAGCCTGCGGAGAAAAAAGGCCGCCACCGGGCCGGATACACCCAGCACCAGCACCAGAATGGAAAATCCGAGACTGGCGTCAACCCGCGACCAGCCCATATCCTTGATGATTTCCGGAATGATGACACTGAAGCCGTAAACGACCGTACCGACGCCGAAAAAATAGATGGCGCTGAGCGCCGCCAGTATGATCCATCCGTAAAACACGCCGACCTCTCTTGTTTTATTTTTATGCAACGGCAAGCCGGGGAACGCCCTTCGGATCTTTGGGTTCTGGCGGACGCATGAATAGCACAACAATCACAGGGATCATTGCAATGGCGGCAAACGTCAGAAAGACAGGAGTATAACTGCCGCTCATGTCGAAGGTCAGGCCGGCAAGAAATGGGCCTGACGCCGTACTCAGGGTGATGACCACACCGCGAATCCCGATCAGGGACGCATAATTCTTATTGCCGAAATAATTGGCGACCAAAGCCGGACTAGCCACAATCGCCATACCATTGCCCGCGCCAAAGATCACGGCAAACACATAGGCCATTACCACTGTATCTGCAAAAATCAGCAATACCATGCCTATGAGTTCTAAGGTCAGGCCAGAAGCCAGCAAATAACGCGGATCGATATGATCCCCGAGAATGCCGGTGAACAACCGCCCGCCCGCGCCAAGCATGCCAATCATTCCGATTACGGAAGCCGCCACCACAGGAGATATTCCCAGATCACGCAGATGCAGCACGCCCTGACTGTTAACGATGCCATGGCCCAGCACCACGGCGGCGGCGGCGGCAACGATGATCCAGAAGGAAGATGAGCGGATCGCATCCCGCACTTCCCAGGAAACAGCCGTTTGGTGCACCTTCGGCGATAGGACAGCAGCGGTGGCCGCCGCCCCCGAGGTGGTGAGGGGAACGCCCCCATCAATAACCGTTCCTTTATCCTCCGGCTTGTCACGCACAAAGATCAGCGCAATGACCGAACCTGAAAACGCCGCCACCGCCATAACCAGCCAGGCATGCCGCCAGTTCCCTGTCGCCTGCACCAGCGCTGAAATGGCCGGCGCCGCAAAAAAAGCCCCCGCGCCGCCCATGGACATGAATATGCCAATCGCCAGCGAGCGCTTGCGGGCAAACCAGTTCGCCAGAAGCTGCAGTCCTGGCACGACGCTTAACAAAGCCAGGCCAAAGGCGATAAAACAAAGCAGCACATAATAATACGCCAGGGAATTCATGTAGGAAGCGGCAAACGCGCCGGTAGCGGCAAGAAGCCCGCCCGTGCTCATAACCGTTCGGGCATTGAACTGCCCTATCAGATAGGCCGCAACAGGACCAGAAAGCCCCAGGGCCATGCCGAACAGGGAAAAGCCAAGACTGGCCTCCGAACGCGACCAGCCCATATCCCGGATCATTTCCGGAACGATCACGCTGAAGCCGTAGAAGATGGTGCCGACCGAAAAGAAATAGATCGCGCTAAGCGCCGTAAGCAAAATCCAGCCGTAGTACATCGGCCTCCCCCTTGTATGACGCCCCCTGTGAGGGTGCGGCTTATGTGATCCGGCTCTCCGGATTGGGGACCGGTTTGCCCAGCACTCCGGCTGAGACTGAAAGTATTTCACATTCCAAGGACAAGTGGAAACAGGATTTAGCTGAAATTATCCGTGCGGGGCGTATTTTTCCCCGCCGGCAGTTACTGGCCGTCATTGGCTCCGATGGGCCTCGTTCCCAATGGGCGGCCTTCCGTCTGCGTCGAGCTCTGGCTTACATTGATCGGTGATGGAGTTATGGCGTATGATCAATGCTGGAATCCATTTGAATTAGGCGGATCGCCATGAATTTTGAGCCGGATGCAATCTTGGAGCGCCGCCGCTTGCGGCGCAGGCTTTCCCTTTGGCGTATTGCCGCAATCGTAGTGGCGCTTGGCGCGGTCGCGTTGATGATCGTCAGCACAGCAGACGTTAAAGTGCCTGGCGCCAGGCATATCGCCAGGCTGGAGGTTTCCGGCGTCATCATCGATGATGAGGCGCGCGACAGCGCGGTGCTGGATCTTGCGGAAGACAAGAACGCCAAAGCGCTGATCGTGGCCATAGATAGTCCTGGCGGCACCACGTCCGGTTCGGAGGGGCTGTATCTTGCGCTGCGCGAGGTGGCGAAGAAAAAGCCCGTCATTGCGGTAATGGGATCCGTCGCCGCTTCCGGTGGATACATCACGGCCATTAGCGCTGACCGCATCTTCGCCCGCGGCAACACAATCACAGGGTCTATCGGGGTGCTGTTTCAAAATACCGAAATCAGCAAATTGCTGGATAAGGTTGGCGTGGATGTGGAACTGGTCGCCCGCGGTCCGCTGAAGGGCAAGCCTTCCCCCTTCGAGCCCCTGGATGATCAGGGACGCAAGGTGTTGAATACGCTGATTGAGGATTCTTATCGCTGGTTCGTCGATCTGGTGGCGGAACGTCGCAACCTGACACGGGAAAAGGCGCTGGAACTTGCTGATGGCCGTATATACAGCGGCCGTCAGGCGCTTGAGGTCAAGCTGATTGATCAGATCGGCGGACAGCGTGAGGCGCTTGAATGGCTGGAGCGGGAAAAGAATATTTCGAAAGATTTACCGGTTCACCCTGTAAAATACGGCGAGGAGGATGAATTCGCCAGCCTGCTGCTGGATAGTTCGATTTTCCGGAATTTTAGAAAAAGCCTTAACCTTGAAAGACTTACCCTTGACGGTCTGGTCTCTCTCTGGCACCCTTGAACAATATGGACGGGACGATCTGAGGATCATTGAGGGGGCAGGCCGAACCATGATCAAGTCTGAACTGATTACGAAATTGGCGCTGGCGAATCCACATCTGCTTCAGAGGGATATCGAGCGTATCGTCAACACGATCTTTGATGAAATCACTGGCGCTTTGTCCCGGGGCGACCGGGTCGAATTGCGGGGCTTTGGGGCGTTTTCCGTTAAAACCCGCCCGGCGCGCACCGGGCGTAATCCGCGAACGGGCGGGGCGGTCAAGGTCGATGAAAAGCGCGTGCCCTTTTTCAAAACCGGCAAGGAACTGCGTGAGCGGC
This sequence comes from Alphaproteobacteria bacterium, assembly GCA_003454415.1. GTDB lineage: Bacteria > Pseudomonadota > Alphaproteobacteria > UBA11222 > UBA11222 > UBA11222. Next base: position 4,059 of record DMKG01000178.1, on the reverse strand, counting down.
TGAATCAGCCATAAGACGCGGCGCCTTGCCGCGCAGCCCGGGCGGATAACGTGAGAACAATATCCTGGATAGGTTTTGGCATCGTGGTTTTAGCGGCGTCCCTGTTCGCCATCGCCAATCGCGGGACAGTGACCCTCAGTCTCGACCCCCTTCCCCCGGCCGACCCGGACTGGACGTTTCAGCTCCCCCTCTATCTGTTGATCTTTGCGGCCATGTTTGCCGGCATTCTTCTGGGGGGCTTCATTACCCGGCGCTCCAGACGTTAACCGCATATTCCTGAAACCCTGTCCGGTTTCAGTTTGCACAGGTGTCTGGAGCGCATGCGCGCCGTAAGGCTTCGCCACCATTATGGGCTTCAACATCAAGTCTCCTCCACCGCCGACAATCTGCTATAATGCGCAGATGATAAAAGTGAAGATTTGCGGTCTGACCGATGCGCGCGCCACTGCGGCGGCAGTAGAGGCCGGCGCGGATTATCTGGGTTTCATGTTCTATGACCGCTCGCCGCGTTTTGTGACGCCGGCGCGCGCTGCGGAACTCACACAGGGGCTGACTGCGGGCGTCCTCAAGGTTGGCGTGTTCGTGGATGCGGATGACGCCGCCATCGGCGCGATACTGCAGCAGGCGCCGCTGGACATGCTGCAATTGCATGGCGGTGAAAGTCCCCAACGCATTGCACAGATACGCGCATGTTTCGCCCTGCCGGTGATCAAGGCCGTCGCCATAGGCGGAGAAACGGATATCGCCCGCGCCATCGCCTTTCAGGAAGCGGCGGATATGCTGTTGTTTGACGCCAAGCCCCCCTCAACACCCGGTGCGCTGCCCGGGGGCAATGGTCTGGCCTTTGACTGGACGCTGATCCGCAGGGTGAACTGGGAGAGGCCGTGGATGCTTTCCGGCGGCCTGAATGCCGGAAACCTGGAGGATGCGGCTCGCATCAGCGGCGCGAGGGTGGTGGATGTCTCCTCTGGCGTCGAAAGCGCCCCCGGGGTCAAGGATAGTGGTAAAATTCGTGAGTTCATAGCGAGGGCAAAACGCCTGCCGGCAGCATCTGACCTTCGTCAAACGGACCCGCCTGGGAGGGACGCGCTTCAGACCCATAAAGGTCACTAGAATCGTATGTAGTCCTGTGTGGCCTGACAAGTGGCCTGACAATCTGAATAACGCTTCCGGCACATTATGTGGCGCATTTGCAATCCGCCAGACTAGCCGTGAGCGACAGTTGAACGTATAAACCGTGCCATGATTTTAACCGGCCTGGAAATGGATAGGAAGTTTTGACAGCCGAGAAACCCAATAGTTTCCGCACCGGCCCTACCTCTGAGGGACGCTTCGGGATCTTCGGCGGACGCTTTGTCGCCGAAACTCTGATGCCGCTGATTCTCGATCTGGAGGCGGCCTATGGATCGGCGCGCCAGGACCCTGCCTTTCAGGCGGAACTGGACGATCTTCTCACCCATTATGCGGGAAGGCCCAGCCCGTTGTATTTCGCGGAAAAACTGACGGCGCATTTTGGCGGCGCGAAGATCTATTTTAAGCGCGATGAGTTGAACCACACTGGTTCACACAAGATCAACAACTGTCTGGGACAGATCCTGCTGGCCCGGCGCATGGGCAAGAAGCGTATCATCGCGGAAACCGGCGCGGGGCAGCATGGGGTCGCCGCGGCAACGGTGGCGGCGCGCTT
>DMKG01000178.1:0-2227 GCA_003454415.1 Alphaproteobacteria bacterium | reverse complement strand
GCTGGCCCGGCGCATGGGCAAGAAGCGTATCATCGCGGAAACCGGCGCGGGGCAGCATGGGATGGCGCCGGCGACGGTTGCGGCGCGGTTCGGGCTGCCCTGCGTGATCTATATGGGGGCGGCGGATATCGAACGCCAGCAGCCCAACGTGTTCCGCATGAAGCTGCTGGGGGCGGAAGTCATGCCAGTGACCAGCGGCACGGCGACGCTGAAAGACGCCATGAACGAGGCCCTGCGGGACTGGGTGACAAATGTGGCTGACACGTTTTACATCATCGGCACCGCCGCGGGGCCGCACCCCTATCCCATGATGGTGCGCGATTTCCAGTCCATCATCGGGCGCGAGGCGCGCGCGCAGATGCTGGAGCGTGAAGGCCGTCTGCCGGATTCCCTGGTGGCGTGCATCGGGGGCGGCTCCAACGCCATCGGCCTGTTTCATCCCTTTCTGGACGACCCCGGCGTCGTCATGTATGGGGTGGAGGCGGCGGGCAAGGGTCTGGCGACGGGCCTGCATGCCGCCTCCATCGCAGGCGGACAGGCGGGCGTCCTGCACGGGAACCGGACCTATCTGCTGCAGAACCCGGATGGCCAGATCATCGACGCCCATTCCATTTCCGCGGGGCTCGATTATCCCGGCATCGGTCCGGAACACGCCTGGCTGCATGAAGCGGGGCGCGTGAATTACGTCTCCGCAACTGATGAGGAAGCTCTGCAGGCCTTCCAGCTCTGCACCAGGCTGGAAGGCGTCATTCCGGCGCTGGAGCCCGCCCATGCTCTGGCCTATGTGGCGAAGCTCGCGCCAGATCTGCCCCCCACCCATCTGCTTTGCATGAACCTGTGCGGGCGGGGCGACAAGGATATTTTCGCCGTGGCCAAAATGCTGGGGACTCAGTTGTGATGAACCCGTCCCGTATTGACAGACGTTTCGCAAAATTGCGTGAAGAAGGCCGCTCGGGTCTGATCACATTCAACACTGCGGGCGACCCTGACCACGAAACCAGTTTTGAGATACTGCGCGGCCTGCCTCGGGCCGGGGCTGACCTCATCGAGCTGGGCATGCCGTTCAGCGACCCGATGGCGGATGGGCCTTCCATCCAGGCGGCGGGTCTGCGCGCGCTCAGAGGCGGGGCGAATATGCATGCCACCCTTGATCTCGTCCGCCGCTTTCGCGAAAGCGAACAGGAGACGCCGGTCATCCTGATGGGGTATTACAACCCGATCTACCGTTACGGGCCGGAGACCTTCATCAGGGATGCGCTGAAAGCCGGCGTGGATGGATTGATCGTGGTCGACCTTCCTCCAGAAGAAGACGCAGAGCTTTGCCTGCCGGCCTTGCAGGCGGGCCTCAACTTCATCCGCCTCGCAGCGCCCACCACGAATGACGCCCGCCTGCCCGCAGTGCTGCGCAATACCAGCGGTTTTGTCTATTTCGTCTCCATCACCGGCATCACGGGCGCGGCCGCAGCCGACATGGATGTCGTGCATAAACATGTGACGCGCATCCGCACCCACACCGCCCTGCCCGTGGCCGTGGGCTTTGGCATCAAATCCGCCAGCGATGTGGCGCGCACTGCGCAGTTCGCCGATTCCGTCGTGGTGGGCACGGCGCTTGTCGACCGTATAGCCGCAGGTCATCAGGAGGGCAGGTCCGCGTCACAGATCGCAGCGGGGGCGCATGAATTCGTAGCAGGGCTTGCCGCAGGCGTTAGGCGGACGAGCCAGCCGGCAGGATAGGGAGAGACACCGATGAACTGGCTTACCCGTATCGTCCCACCAAAAATTCAGGCGGTATTCCGCAAGCGCGATGAAGGCGAAGGCCTGTGGGACAAATGTCCTGCCTGCGGCCAGATGGTTTTTCAGCGCGATCTGATCGCGGCGCTGAATGTCTGCCCGAATTGCGGCCATCACATGAAGATCGCACCGAAAGCGCGCCTCGATTCGCTATTTGACCGGGCGGAGTATGAATTACTGGCGGAACCGTCGGTACCCCTCGACCCGCTGAAATTCCGTGACCAGAAACGCTATCCCGAACGGATAAGGGAAGCGCGCCGCAACTCCCACCGCGACGACGCCGTAATGACCGGCGCTGGCGAGATTGACGGACTGCCATGCGTCGTGGCGGTGCAGGATTTCAGTTTCATGGGCGGCTCCATGGGCATGGCGGTGGGAGAAGCCCTGATCCAGGCGGCGGAAAAGGCGCTAGCCCTCCACGCCCCGCTGATCGTGT
>DMKG01000058.1:10718-10876 GCA_003454415.1 Alphaproteobacteria bacterium | reverse complement strand
GCCCAGGAAGGCGCCGCAGAAGCGGGCCTGAAGCTGAAGCTGGGGGAGCGCATGGGGATCGTGCGTGACATCGTCGTCGCTGATACGGACGCGGAGGCGCAGGAACTGGCGAAAAACGCCGGGGCGTTTTTGTGGACGAAATTCTTCCAGCCCTTCGG
>DMKG01000058.1:7202-10442 GCA_003454415.1 Alphaproteobacteria bacterium | reverse complement strand
TTCTTCCAGCCCTTCGGTTTCAATGCCGCCATCACCCGTCCGGGCGAAGATCCTTTTACGGTGGAGAACACGTTTGAAAACATCTGCGCGCGGGGGCTGATCATCTGTGGCAGCCCGGACACGGTGAACAGGAAACTGGAAAAGCTGTTCAGCGATATTCCCTGTGACTATTTCTGGACGATGACCTATCAGGAACTTATCCCACAGAAAAACCTGATGCGGCATCTGGAACTGCTGACCCATAAGGTCCTGCCGAATTTCACCAGTAAAATCAAATAAAGCAGGCGCTTGTCCTGCGGCGCGCCTGACGTTTCCTGGTCATGCAGCAGGGCCGCCATATGCGATAAACTTCTGTTATCAATGAGATTTCTGCCTTCCGTCGGCTGATTCAACCGCCTTCGGCACTCCCATCGGATTCCGGGCGGGTCTAAAGCTGTTGTATTTCCCCGATTTCTGGGTTGGAATGAATAAAAACCAACGGGGAGGGAAGAGCATGCCGAGGGAAATCGTGTTGCGCAATGCGCAAGTGATCGATGGCGTTTCCGATCAGCCGCGCAAGAATATCTCCATTGTGATGAAGGATGACCGTATCGCATCAGTCACCGAGGGCGATGGCCCAGCGGGGCAGGGCGCGGAAATCGTCGATTGCAGTGGCAAGACCGTCATGGCGGGACTGATCGACACCCATGTGCATTCGACCTTCATTGACAGGAATGACCTGACCCTTTTTCTCGCTACTGGCGTCACTACGGCGAGGGATGTAGGGGGGCGGCTCGACAAGGTGTTGCGGCTGCGCGGCCAGGTGAATTCCGGTGAAGTTGTCGGGCCGCGTCTGTTTGTGTGCGGGCCTTTGCTCGATGGGGAGGAAAACAGCTTCAAGCCCGGCCCCATGACCGAAATGCTGGACAACATTCCCAATCCGGAGGCGGCGCCAGGAAAAATCCGGCAACTGCTTTCATCAGGGGTCGATGGCGTCAAGCTCTATTTCACCATGAAGCCGGATACGGCGAAGGCGGTGATCCGCGCGGTGGACAAGCGGGTGCCGATTACCGGGCATTTGGGCTACACCACGGCGATGGAGGCGATTTCTTTCGGCATAGATGGCCTCGAACATATATGGATCTCGCCTTATCAGGATATCTGCTCGCTCGAAATGCGCCTTGGTCCGGGCGCTTCGATGAGCAATCGCAGTTTCTGGACCCATACGCTGAAAGGCTGGGAGGAAATGGATCTGCAGGCCCCCAGGGCGCAGGCGTTTTTTGGCGCGATGGTGGAAAAGCAGGTGAAGATGGGGACGACGCTTGATCTGCTGTGGACGGCCTATGCCGGGCTGGAAGGCGCACTCGCCGATCCCGACCGGGCCTATATCCCGCCCCATTGTCTTGCGCGGCAGGCGGCCCAGAACCCTGAGCTCAAGGCTGGGCAGGAATGGGATATCCATCCCGGTTACTGGGCGCCCGGCGAAGGGCGCAAGGCGCTGGACAAGCAGTTGGAAGCGGTGCGCCTGTTACATGAAAAAGGCGGCGTCGTCGTCGGCGGCACGGATTGCGGAGGCCTCAATTATCCGCCGCCGGGCTTTGCTCTGCTGCGGGAGGTGGAAATGCTCTCCCAGGCCATGGGGCCGATGGCGGCGCTGAAAGCGGTCACCGTTTCCGCCGCCCGGGCGCTGCGCAAGGATAATGATCTGGGCAGGGTTGCGCCCGGATATTATGCGGACCTGCTGGTGCTGAACAACGATCCATCGAAAGACGTGCGGGAACTGCGCTCCCTTTCCAGGGTCTATCGCGGGGGCGTGGTCTATGACCCGAAGGAATTACTGGCGGCGCGCCCGGTTCGGGACATGACGCTGATTCCTGCTTAGAGCCATTATAGATCGAGCGTGATGACGATCAGCTGGTCGATGTCATGACGCTCGAGAAAAAGTTACAAAAGGAATTGTCTGGCGTATTTCCGGGCCGGATGGTAATTTCCGCGATCCGGGATTGGCGCATGAAAAACAAGAATCTGGCCGTTGTTTTTTCGCTTGCAATATTCCTTGCCGCGCAGGTGGTGGGGATTCTGCATGCTGCGGCTTATGGCGCTGGCGAACACAAGCATCACGGCCGCGTCTGTGATATTTATCTTCACTCGGATCAGACCCAGCACTCTGCGCCACCCGCAGGGTTCGAGTTTCAAATTTCCCTATTCTATAGCGTTAAGTATATCCCGTCCGGCGTTACTGCGATTCCGGAAGCGGACTATCCCGCCGGTTTTCCGCGCGCCCCTCCCGTGTTTCTCCTTGCCTAGCAAATCAGACTGAAACCTAACGCCCCATTGGCGCGAGCCTTGGGCGCGACTGCTGATCATCAAGGAGAACCTTATGCGGAAATCTTATTTCGCAGCTTTGGCTGCGCTCGTCTTGTCGCCGGTATTACCTTCTGTCGCGGAAGCGGATGAGGAGGTGCAGGCAATGAAAGCGGAAATCCAGGCCCTGCAAAAAGCGTATGAAAGCCGGATAACCGAACTTGAGCTGAAACTGGCCAAGATCGAAAAACTGAAAACATCAGAACAATCGCAGCCCACTGCGGCGCCCGCCTCAGTACATTCCAAAAACCGTAATATCTATGACAACAGGTTCAATCCCTCGATTGGCCTTATCCTTAATGGAAGATATGGAAGCTTCTCAAAGGATAGTAATGAAATAGCCGGGTTCGCTGTCGGTGAAGAAGGCGAAAGAGGAAAGGAAGGATTTGCCATAGACGAGTCGGAACTGAATTTCTCTTCGAATATCGATGATAAATTCTATGGCAGTGTTACGGCGGCAATCGTCCGCGAAGAGGGAGAAGACAAGATCGAACTGGAAGAGGCCTATATTCAGACTCTCCCCGGTATGGGATTACCCAAGGGCATGAATATCAAACTTGGGCGCGCCTTTTGGACTTTGGGCTATCTCAACGAGCATCATTCCCACGCGGATGACTTCGCAGACCGGCCCTTGCCGAACCGGGTTTTTTTGAACAATACCTTCAATGATGATGGTGTTGAGGTTTCTTACCTGCTGCCTACAGATTTTTATTCGGAAATTGGCGGCGGCGCCTTTCGTGGCGATGATTATCCCTTCGGGGGGGCGGATGACTCTGGCTTTGACGCCTGGTCTGCATTTGCCCGTTTAGGCGGCGATATTGGAGAAAACCAGAACTGGCGGCTGGGAGGATATGTGCTCTCAGGAGAAGTAAAAGCTCGCGCCAGTAATGAAGACAT
>DMKG01000058.1:0-7035 GCA_003454415.1 Alphaproteobacteria bacterium | reverse complement strand
CAGGATATGTGCTCTCAGGAAAAGTAAAAGATCGCGCCAGTAATGAGGACATTGTTCACTTTTCGGGGGATACGCGGCTTTTCGCCACTGATCTGCGTTATACCTGGGCGCCAACCGGCAATCCACGGGAAACGGAAATACTCCTGCAGGGTGAATATTTCTGGCGGAATGAGGAAGGCGCATATACGGACACAGATGCAGCCACGGGCAGCGTGCCCTTTGACGAGCACTCCGACGGCTGGTATCTCCAAGGGGTCTATAAATTTTTACCCCAATGGCGGATAGGTTATCGATACAGCCGTTTGGATTCGCCCTCTGTTCCGGTTGGACTGGTAGGTAGCGCACTGGATTCTGACGGCCATAATCCGACAGCCCATGCGCTGATGGCCGACTGGACCAATAGTGAGTTCAGCAGGCTGCGCCTCCAGTATAATCACGAAAGGACGGAAAAGGGCGGGGAGGATGATCAGATCCTCTTGCAGTACGTCATGAGTATTGGCGCGCATGGCGCGCATAAGTATTGAGGAGGATAGCTATGAAACGTTTGCTTCCTGCTCTGCTGTTTCTGGGGCTGATGGTTTCCGCCTCATCTGGCGCGCAGGCCAGAATCAATATATTTGCCTGTGAACCCGAATGGGCGGCGCTTGCACATGAAATCGGGGGTGCAAGTGTGGAGATATTCACGGCGGTGGGGCCACATCAGGACCCGCATTATGTGCGCGCTAAACCAAGCCTGATAGCCGCTATGCGCAAGGCTGATCTCGTCGTCTGCACCGGCGCAAGTCTTGAGATTGGGTGGTTGCCGATCCTATTGCAGAAGGCGGGCAGCAGCAATGTCCAGCCAGGCGGCGTTGGTTATCTGCTGGCGGCGGAATATGCCCCCATTCTTGAAAAGCCGGAGCGTCTCGACCGCGCCGAAGGCGACATTCATCCGGAAGGCAATCCGCATGTGCATCTGAACCCTCATAATATCTCCCTGGTGGTAAAGGAGCTAACGGCGCGGTTGCAGGCCGTTGATCCAACGCATGCGGCCGGTTATGAAGCAAATTATGCGGCATTTGAGCGGAAATGGCGTGAAGCCATAACCCGCTGGGAGGCTGATTCGGCGCAGTTGAAAGGCATGCGTGTGGTGGCGCACCATAAGTCCTTTTCCTATCTGCTGGACTGGCTGGATATAACAGAAGCCGGGTTGCTGGAAGTGAAGCCGGGGATCCCGCCCACGACCGCACATCTGGAAAAGCTGTTGAAGACGCTTAAACACTCCCCCGCCCGATTGATCGTCCGTACGCCCTATGACCCAGCGGACGCCAGTAAGTGGCTTTCGCAAAAAACCGGCGCTCCGGCAATTCTATTGCCCTTCACGGTTGGGGGCGATGAACAAAGCGGCGATCTGTTCAGACTGTTTGATCGAACCCTCATGCTTCTGATGGGGGCCCATGGCGCTTAGCGCAGAAATGATCGGGATCGTGGGGCCGGCGCTTGCCGCCGGCTTCATGATCATATTGATCCATGTTCCACTTGGCATTGCCGTTTTACGCAGGGGTATCATCTTTATTGATCTGGCGATTGCCCAGATCGCGGGTCTTGGAGCGCTGGTCATGGGGGTGACATGGGAGGCATCGCCATGGTGGTCTGTGCAAATGGGGGCGCTTTTCTCTGCGTTCACTGCAGCTTATTTCTTTCATCTGGTGGAGCGTTATGCGCCGGAACGTCAGGAAGCCGTCATTGGCTGCGGTTTCGTCCTGGCGGCTTCCACTTCTATCCTGATTCTGTCCGGACAACCGCACGGGGATGAGACGCTGGAAAAGCTGTTATCCGGCCAGCTTCTTTTTGCAGGCTGGGAAGAAATATTGGTCCATGCTCCTGTTTATCTTTTCATCTTCGCAGTATGGTTTTTGCGCCCGCATATGCGACAGGGGATTTGGTTTTACCTGCTGTTTTCGACGGCCATCACTTCATCGGTGCAACTGGCTGGCGTTTTCGTCGTTTTTTCCAGTCTGATAGCGCCAGCGCTTGGGGCGGCGCGTTTCGCCAAAACCCGGATGGAGCTGGCAATTGCTTATGGCGTTGCATTAACTGGGTTGCTGTCAGGTTTTGGCGCCGCGCTCTGGTCTGATCTTCCCTTGGGACCGGTGCTGGTGTGCTGTTTCATGTTAGCGGCTTTGGCGGCGGGTATCTGGCCAGTCAGACGCGTTTCCGAAGCAGGCGGTTGAAATCGGTAACCGCGGCTTCGGGGCCCTGGGGATAATTCCAGACGCCGCCGGAAACCGCGATGAAATCCGCGCCGGCATCGATCAGCACGCTGCAATTGCCGACGGTGATCCCGCCAATGGCGACGCAGGGGGTCAGGAAGGTTTCCTGCCACCAGCTCAGAAGTTCCGGCGCGGCATAGGTGGACGCGTCCTTGGTCAGGGTGGGGAAAAACGCGCCAAATGCGACATAATCCGCGCCCGCCTCAGCCGCCTCCATCGCCAGATGCCGGGAGTTATGGCAGGTAACGCCGAGGATTCTGTCCGTGCCCAGTATCTTGCGCGCTTCGGCATAGGTCATGTCGCTCTGGCCGATATGCGCGCCATCCGCGCCAGTGATCCGGGCGAGATCCGGCCGGTCATTGATGATGAAGGCCACATTGCGGCGCCGTGCAATGGGAATTAGTGCTTCGGCCGCCCGTTTGATCACATCATCCGTAACGTCCTTGAGGCGTAGCTGGATACAGGCGACGTCACCCCCATCCAGCGCGCGGGTCAGATCGTCAGCAAAGCGCGCCAGTTCGATGCGCGGCGGGGTAATCAGGTAAAGCCGGCAGTCGGGGGGATCAGAAGATTGAACCATGCTGATATGTCGGCTTTTTCCATGTCATCGCGAAGGGGGGGCTGCCGCGCGGCGTCCCAGAGTCAAAGGTGGGGTTTTTTCTCTTTGGCCCTGGATCGCCTCTATGCTCCATTCATCGCGATGACGCCGGATTCATTTTCCAGATTTTAAGCCGCCAGTTCACGCTCCATGCCGGTGGCGTAAGCGCCTTTAGTGGCCAGGCCGTTCATCTTCGCGCGATGGGTGAAAACGGTCTGCGCGCGCTTCACGTTATCGGCTTTGCCCGCCCAGGCCATGATGGCCGGATGCTGCAGGGCGCGGCCATAGGAAAAGGTCAGTTTCCACGGCAGATTGCCAAGAGCGTTCATGGCGTTGAGATTTTCCGTGGCCTCTTCATCCGATTGTCCGCCGGACAGGAACGCGATGCCGGGCACTGAAGAAGGCACGCAGTTTTTCAGGCATTTGACGGTTTTTTCCGCGATTTCTGCGGCGCTCGCCTTCTTGGCGGATTTTTTCCCAGGTATGATCATGTTCGGCTTCAGCACGATGCCTTCCAGAGCGACATTGAGGTAATAGAGCTGCTGGAAGGTTTCTTTCAGTACCCAGGTCGTAACCTCGTTGCAGGCGTCTATGTCATTATCGCCATCCATCAGCACTTCCGGCTCCACGATCGGAACGATGTTGTTCGCCTGGCAGAGATTGGCGTAACGCGCCAGCGCATGGGCGTTGGCCAGTACGCCGGTATGGGAAAATTTGCCGGCAACCGGATCGATGACCGCGCGCCATTTGGCGAAGCGCGCGCCCGCCTCATAATATTTCGGCAGCCTGGCGGAGAGGCCGTCAAGCCCCTTGGTGATGAGTTCACCAGACGTGCCCGCCAGGACTTCCGTGCCCTCATCTACCTTGATGCCGGGGACCGCGCCGGAATTTTCAATGATTTTCACCAGCGGCGTGCCATCGGCGGCCTTTTGCCAGATCGTTTCATCAAAAAGAATGACGCCGCTGATATGTTTCATGCCCTCGGCGCGAAACAGCATTTCCCGGTAATCGCGCCGGTTGCTTTCGGTCGATTCCAGTTTGATCTGGTCAAAGCGCTTCTTGATGGTGCCGCTGCTCTCATCGGCGGCAAGAATGCCTTTTCCAGTTTCAACCATTTTATTGGCGATTTTATTCAGAGCCGCCAGATCCATATCACTATCCTCCTAGTGGTCCAGTTCTATCATTCGCATCCCGTTTTAGCAGCCCTGTTTGCGAACCATCAGGACTGCTAGCAAGTATATGATTTCATTGAAGTTATTGAATTTGACATTTGAGAATGGGCCTTGCTGTAACCGGGACTCAATGTCAAATTCTCTCCACTGGGTTTTCAGCCTATGCGGTTTCCAGCGCCTTGACGCCGGGTAATTCCTTGCCTTCCAGCCATTCCAGAAACGCGCCGCCCGCAGTGGAGACATAGCTGAAATCTTCCGTGACGCCAGCCTGATTGAGTGCGGCAACTGTATCGCCGCCGCCCGCCACTGACAAGAGGCGCCCTGCTTTGGTCAATCTTGCGGCGGCCCGCGCCGCTGCGACCGTGCCGGCGTCAAAGGGGGCGATTTCGAATGCGCCTAGCGGGCCGTTCCATACGAGGGTCCTGGCGGTTTCAAAACGGCTGATGATGTGGCTGATGGCGTCGGCGCCCAAATCCAGAATCATGTCATCCGCCTCGATTTCCGAAAGGGCGATTGTCCTGCTTGATGCGCCTGCCTTGAATTCCTTCGCCACCACCACGTGCTCGGGTAACAAGATTTCACAATTGGCCGCTTTCGCCATGACAAGAATTTCGCGCGCCGTCGACCCCAGATCGTGCTCGCAAAGAGAGGCGCCAACCGGCTGGCCCTGCGCGGCCAGAAAGGTATTGGCCATGCCGCCGCCGATCACCAGGCAATCGGCCTTGCTCACCAGATTTCCCAGCAGATCGAGCTTGCTGGAGATTTTTGCGCCGCCAACGACCGCCACAAGCGGGCGCGCCGGATTGCCCAGCGCTTTGCCGAGCGCATCCAGTTCCGCCTGCATGCCGCGCCCGGCAGCCGAGGGAAGCAGATGCGCAATCCCCTCTGTCGATGCGTGGGCGCGGTGCGCCGCCGAGAAGGCGTCATTCACATAAAGATCGCCCAGTGATGCGAACTCATGCGCCAGATCCGGGTCGTTCTTTTCCTCTCCTTCATGGAAACGGGTGTTTTCCAGCAACAGCACTTCGCCGTCATTCAGCGACTGGGCGGCCGCCTGCGCAAGCTGGCCTGTGCAATCGGCGGCGAACAGCACATTGCGTCCCAGCGCCGCCGCCAGGGGTTCGCGGACCGGGGCAAGAGACATATCGCTAACCACCTTGCCTTTGGGGCGCCCGAAATGCGCGAGCAGAATCACCCTGGCGCCTTTCCCGGCCAGTTCGGCGATGGTGGGCGCCACGCGGGCTATTCGCGTGGCGTCAGTCACCTTGCCATCCTTGATTGGCACGTTGATATCCACACGGACAATCACCCGTTTGCCGGCCACCTCAAGCTCGTCGAGCGTATGACAGGTCATGAGGTTAATGCCTACAGGAACTTGCCCATGGCCAGGGCGGTGTCCGCCATGCGGTTGGAAAAGCCCCATTCATTGTCATACCAGCTCAGCACACGGACAAGTTTGCCGCCAGTCACCTGGGTCTGATCCAGCGCAAAGGTGGAGGAGGCCGGATCGTGATTGAAGTCGATCGACACGTTCTTGGAGGCGGTCACGCCCAGAATGCCTTTCAGTTTTCCTTCTGAAGCTTTCTGTATGGCGTCGTTGATTTCCTTGATGGTGGTTTCGCGCCCGGCGTTGAACACTAGATCCACCACGGACACGTTGGGAGTCGGCACCCTTATGGCTGTGCCATCCAGCTTGCCGGCGAGTTCCGGCAGCACCAGCCCAACCGCCTTGGCGGCGCCCGTCGATGTCGGGATCATCGACAGGGCGGCGGCGCGCCCGCGATACAGATCCGAATGCATGGTGTCCAGCGTCGGCTGATCGCCGGTGTAGGCATGAATGGTGGTCATGAAGCCCTGCTGGATGCCAACCGCCTCATGCAGAACCATGGCGACGGGGGCAAGGCAGTTTGTCGTGCAGGACGCGTTGGACACCACGGTATGCGCGGCGGTCAGCTTGTCATGGTTGACGCCGTAAACTACGGTCAGATCGGCATTGGTGGCGGGCGCCGAGATCAGTACGCGTTTTGCGCCCGCCGTCAGATGTTTTGCGGCGTCATCGCGGTTCGTGAAGAAGCCGGTGCATTCCATGGCGATGTCGATATTCAGCTCTTTCCAGGGAAGTTTGGCGGGGTCCCTTTCCGCGGTGACCTTGATCGGACCGGCGCCGCAGTCAATGGTGTCTTCGGTGGTGGTGATTTTTCCCGGGAAACGTCCGTGGACGGAATCGAAACGCAGCAGATGCGCATTGGTTTCCACCGGGCCCAGATCGTTCAGGGCGACAACCTGAATGTCCTTGCGGCCAGCTTCGATGAGCCCGCGTAAAATATTGCGGCCAATACGTCCAAATCCGTTAATAGCTACGCGCAAGGCCATTTTCATCTCCTGTCTTGCTTTTCAAGCAGTTCGCGCGCCTTTTGCGCAACCGCCTGTGGGGTTAATCCGAAATGCCTGTAAAGCTCCTTATAAGGGGCGCTGGCGCCAAAGCTGTCAATGCCGATCACGGCGCCGTTTTCGCCCACATATCGCTCCCAGCCGAACGTGCTTGCAGCCTCAATGGCGATGCGCGCCGTTCCCAAGCCCAGCACCGACTGGCGGTATTCTGGCGTCTGCTCATTGAACAGTTCCAGGCAAGGGGCGGAGACAACGCGCGCGCCAACGCCATCCGCCTGCAGCGTTTCGCGCGCGGCCAGGGCGATTTCCACTTCCGATCCCGTCGCAATCAGCGTGACCTGCGCCTTGCCGTCCGCCGCGGCCAGTTCATAGGCGCCGCGGGCGCAGAGATTTTCCTGCACATAGGCCGTGCGCGCCGGGGAGAGATTCTGTCTGGTCAGGGCCAGCACGCTGGGACGGTCCTGGGACAGCAGGGCAAGTTGCCAGCACTCTGCGGTTTCCGTCGCATCGGCGGGCCGGAATACCAGCAGGTTCGGAATGGCCCGCAGGCTGGCAAGCTGTTCGATGGGCTGATGGGTCGGCCCGTCTTCCCCAAGACCGATGGAATCATGGGTCATCACAT
>DMKG01000244.1 GCA_003454415.1 Alphaproteobacteria bacterium | reverse complement strand
GGGCGGCGCTTCGCGCCACCACGGAAATTCAGGGCCTGGCCAGCTTCACCAGAACCTCGCAGGACTGGATCCGCTCCATAGGCGAAAAGGGCCTGACCACCGCGCTCAGCAACCGCGACGCGGATTTCGGCGATTACCGGGAGACGGGCAAGAAGAAGAGTTGAACGGGAAGTGGCATCCTAGTACTTGATACGTATCTCGTACTGTACTATCTATAGGGGCAGGCAATGATCCGGTCTTTCCGAAGCACGGAGACGGCGTGCCTTTGGCGTGGCGAAACCAGCCGTAAACTGCCAGCGGATATTCAGGACCGCGCCTTGCGAAAATTGCGTCAACTGGACGCGGCCATGACGCTGGATGACCTGCGCCAGCCGCCCAGTAACAGGCTTGAAGTTCTAAAAGGCGATCGCAAGGGGCAGTTAAGCATTCGGATAAATGACCAGTGGCGTATTTGCTTTTTGTGGATTGAAGGTGAAGCCCGCGAGGTAGAGATCGTTGACTATCATTAGTGTGGAAGGATCAAGCTAAAATGTCCCGGCTGCATAACCCGCATCCTGGTGAAATCCTGAAACTGGAATTTCTGGATGAACTGGGCATGAGCCAGAACCAGCTCGCCCGCGCCATTGGCGTGCCGCCCAACCGTATTCACGCCATCGTCAAGGGCGCGCGGGATATCACCGCCGATAGCGATCTGCGCCTGTGCAAATTCTTCGGCTTGTCGGAGGGGTATTTTCTGCGCCTGCAAAACGCCTATGACATGATGGAGGCGAAACGCAGGATCGCAGCACAAGTGGCGAAGATCAAGCCCTGCATGGCGATCGCCGAATAGAGAAGCAGGACCATGAAAGACAGCGCCAGATACGCAAAAATCGTCGAATGGCCGGAAGAGGACCGATGCTATGCCGGCAGCGCGCCGGGATTGCTGCTGGGCGGCTGCCACGCCAATGATGAAAGGCAGGTCTTCAGGCAGCTTTGCGCCATCGTCGAAGAGACGATTGAGCTATATCGCAAGGATGGAAAGCCCCTGCCCCCCGCCACCTCTGGCCGTGATTTCGCCAATCGCATGCAGAGCGTTGCGTGATACGGTACGCGCAAGAATTGAGCTAAGGCCATAAGTTGCAGGGAAAGGTAGCGTGAAAACACAAACGGCAGCCTGATGAGGGGCCGCCGTTGGTGGGAGTGATCAAGTGTTGATTACCCCCGCCTGCGGCGCGCCAACGCCATTCCCATCACCCCCGCACCGGGATCGCCAGCAGGGTTTTGCCCAGTTCCGCTTCGGCGATGCGCAGTTCATAATCGGTTTGCAGATCAATCCAGATTTCCGGCCCGGAGCCAAACCAGCGGCCCAGCCGCAACGCCGTGTCCGCCGTGATGGCGCGCCGCCCATGCAGAATCTGCGTCACCCGGTTCACCGGCACATCAATAGCCCGCGCCAGTTGCGATGGGCTGACGTTGAGTACGGCCAATTCATCGGCCAGGACTTCACCCGGATGAATGGCGGGGCCGGCCAGTTTCACTGCTGATGGCATAACGTCCTCCTAATGATAATCAACAATTTCGACATTTGTTGGCCCTGTGCCGCTGTCCGGCCACTCAAAACATATGCGCCATTGGCTATTGATGCGGATACTGTATTGGCCTTTGCGGTTTCCTTTCAGTGCTTCCAGCCGGTTGCTCGGCAAAGCAGATAAAGCCTGCAGATGGCGGGCAAGGTGCAACAACCTTAAACGTTTATGCGCTTGCGCTGCAAAGCCATCAAACGCCCTGACACGAACACCTTCAGCAAAATCGCGCGTTCGCTTATCTTTAAAGCTTTCAATCATGGCTTAAAATAGATAACGGAATTTACTTTTGACGTCCAACGTAAAATATAACCATCCCCGTTGAGATTGTGCATTGCGGGGCAAAATGATAGGTTGCGCCCGCTTTGCCGCCCCCCAACAACCGCAAATGCTGCGTGATAACCGGCGGCGGCCATCCGGGGAAAATCCATGGTTGTTGAAAGCAGGAAGATCGGCCCCAACCGCTACCGCGAGGTGGCGGGGCGGGATTATGAGGATTTCACACTGGGCGATATTTACGAGCATCGCCCGGGCCGCACCATCACCGAGAGCGACAACACCTGGTTCACGCTTCTCACCATGAACACGCATCCCCTGCATTTCGATGCGGGCTTTGCGGCGCAGAGCGAGTTCGGCAAACCCCTGGTGGTCAGCACCCTGACGCTCGCCATGGTGGTGGGGATGAGCGTGTCCGACGTCAGCCAGAAGGCGATCGCCAATATGGGCTGGACCAATATCGAAATGCCCGCGCCGGTTTTCGTCGGCGACACGATCTATGCGGAATCCGAAGTCATCGCCAAGCGGGAATCGAAATCCCGCCCCCATCAGGGTCTGGTCAGCGTGCGCACCACGGGCAAAAAGGCCGACGGCACGGTTTTCATGACGTTCGAGCGCACGGTGCTGGTGCCCAAGCGCGGCCATGCCGTCGATGAACCGCCGGAATATAAGGGAGATTGAATTTTGGATAATCAGATTACGGATGAACAGGAAAACATCATCCTGGACGCGGTGGACCGCTTTCTGGAACGCGACGTGAAACCTTATGCCCACGTGCTGGAGCAGGCGGATGAATACCCCCATGAGATCGTCGAGAAGATGAAGGGGCTGGGCCTGTTCGGGGCGACCATTTCCGCGGAATATGGCGGCCTGGGCCTGGGGGCGCGCACCTATGCGCAGATCGTCGAGCGCGTCTCCACCGTGTGGATGTCGGTGTCGGGCATTTTCAATTCGCATCTGATCATGGCGGCGGCGGTGCAGCGTTATGGCACGGAGGAGCAGAAGCAGCGTTATCTGCCGCGTTTCGCCAGCGGCGAATTGCGCGGCGGCATCGCTCTGACCGAACCCGATGCTGGCACCGACCTTCAGGGCATCCGCACCCATGCGGTGAAGAAAGGCGGTCATTATGTGATCAATGGCGCCAAGACCTGGATCAGCAACTCTATCCAGGGTCAGGTTCTGGCGGTTCTGGTGAAGACCGAAAAACGCGATGCGCCGCGCCACAAGGGGATGAGCCTGCTGCTGACCGAAAAGGGCAAGGGCTTCCGCGTCGCCCGCAAGCTGGAAAAGATCGGCTATCGCGGCATCGATACCGGCGAACTGCTGTTCGAGGACCATGAGGTGCCGGCCGAAAACCTGATCGGCGGGGTCGAGGGCAAGGGCCTGAACCAGATTCTGGGCGGGCTGGAACTCGGCCGCATCAATGTGGCGGCGCGCGGCGTCGGCATTGCGCGCGCCAGCCTCAACGAAGCCGTCGCCTATTCCCAGATCCGCAAGACGTTCGGCGTGCCGATCTGCGAGCATCAGGCGATCCAGATCAAGCTGGCGGACATGGCGACGAATGTGGAGGCCGGGCGGCTTCTGGTGCGTTCGGCCGCGGAGAAATACGACCGGGGCGAGCGCTGCGATCTGGAGGCGGGCATGGCGAAGCTGTTCGCC
>DMKG01000052.1:4550-4797 GCA_003454415.1 Alphaproteobacteria bacterium | reverse complement strand
CGACGGTGGTCTCGCCCTTGAACGCGAGCGGCATCAATGACGGGGCGGCCGCGGTCATCCTTATGGCCCGCGAGGAGGCGGAACGGCGCGGTCTGAAGCCGCTCGCCCGCATCGTTTCCTGGGCGCAGTCGGGGGTCGATCCCGCCGTCATGGGCACGGGGCCCATCCCGGCAGCCAAATCCGCCCTCGCCAAGGCGGGCTGGAAGGCCGGCGATCTCGATCTGGTCGAGGCCAATGAGGCGTTCGC
>DMKG01000052.1:326-4290 GCA_003454415.1 Alphaproteobacteria bacterium | reverse complement strand
CAGGCCTGCGCCGTCAACAAGGAACTGGGCTGGGATTTGGACAAGGTTAACGTGAATGGCGGCGCGATCGCCATCGGCCATCCCATCGGCGCCTCGGGCGCCCGGGTGCTGGTGACCCTGCTGTATGAAATGCAGCGGCGCAACGCCAAAAAAGGGCTTGCGACCCTGTGCATCGGCGGCGGCATGGGCATCGCCATGTGTCTGGCGCGGGATTGAAGGGATCGTCCCTTAACCTGAAAAGGCTGACGCCTGCTGGTGACGAGCCTGCAATGACGGTTGCGGGAGTATGAGTTATGGACATACGGAATCTCCGGTCCTGGAAGGACGGGACGGATGTTTTACCTGAAAGAACAAGAGGCATTCTATGACACGTGTGGCGTTGGTCACTGGCGGAACCCGCGGCATTGGCGCTGCGATCAGCAAGGCTCTGAAGGCTGCGGGATACAGGACCGCTGCGAATTACGGCGGCAATGACGCATGCGCCGAGGCGTTTCATGCGGAAACCGGCATCGCGATCCATAAATGGAATGTGTGCGATTTCGACGCCTGCGGCGAAGGCGTCGCCAGGGTGGAGGCTGAGCTGGGGCCCATAGATGTGCTGGTCAACAATGCGGGCATCACCCGCGACGCCGTTCTGCATCGCATGACCAAGGAGAAATGGCGCGAAGTGATCTCGACCGATCTGGACAGCGTCTTCAACATGTGCCGTCACGTCATCGAAGGCATGCGCGCGCGCAATTACGGCCGCATCATTTCCATATCTTCGATCAACGGACAGAAAGGGCAGATTGGCCAGACCAATTACAGCGCCGCCAAGGCGGGCGTCATCGGTTTCACCAAGGCCCTGGCGCAGGAAAACGCCAGCAAGGGAATTACCGTCAATGTGGTGTGTCCAGGCTATATCAACACCGACATGATGAAAGACATCAAGCCCGAAGTCCTGCAGGGCATTGTCAGCAGCATTCCGTGCGGCCGCCTCGGTGAAGCCGACGAGGTCGCGGATGGGGTGGTCTATCTGGCCTCGGAAAAAGCCGCCTTCATGACTGGCGCGACCCTGACCATCAATGGCGCGCAATATATCGCCGGATAGCGCCCGCGCGGTTTCTTCGCCGCAGGAACAGGCTTTTTCTTAAGCCCACAGTCCCATGCCGGGCTGGGGCTGTGGGCGTGCATTTACCCTTTTTTCAGCGTCGCCGCGCCGGCCTTCAGGCGCGGTTAAAGGGGGGGAGCCGCGGCTCCATATTGGATCTGGACATCAGACGCTTTTTTACCCCCATGCCGCCCGCGCTTATTTTCTTTTAAGCTTTTCGTAAGATAATCGCGGGACATGAACCGCCCAAACCTGATAAATGAAGCGCCGGAAGACCGTCAGGAGCGCCTGCGTATTGCCGCGCAGCTTATTAATGACGCGATTCACCCGCTTTGGAATCTGGGCCGTTTTTCAGTGCTTGGCTGGCGCGTGTTCGACGGCGGAATCGAGGTCGCAACCCTCGCCACCAGCCTGCTGCTGAAGCTGTGTAAAACCGCTGATCAATACAGCAGCGGCGCACGCCAGATGGATGATCCGCGTTATCAGCAGGCTTGTGAAATTCCCGGCGTTCACTCCTCGCAGATCACTCTGCCGGATTCCATCGGATCAGGCCCCGGACTGATCCCCCCGAGCCTCGTGAATTCCGTCATCACCCGATACTCGGTAACCAAGACCCTGCACCGGGCCGTCGGTCTGTTCGACATTGTCGGATTTTCAAAAAACGATCCCATCGAACAGGTGGCGCAACTCAACTCGCTCGAATATTCCATCAATATCGCCCATAAGCGCCTGCGTGATATCGGTCTCCAGATCAATCTGGCGCGCTCCACCACCGGGGATGGGTTCTATGTATGGAACCGGGACACCGGGCTGCGGGCGGACCTTGCAAGTTATCTGCTGGTGATGCTGGCGCTCGCCGATAACGCCATCTCGCGCGAACGCTATGGCCCGGAACTGGCGCCGCTGCTGCGCGTCTGCTTTTCCGTGGGTTCGCATTATTCCTATTACCAGGTGGAAGGCCTGAATCCGCGCGGCTATGACTATATCGTCGGCGAGGTGACGATATCCCTTGCCCGGATGATTGACCGGTGCCTGCCGGGACAGATACTCATGGGAGAGTTCGAGCGGCCCGTCGCCAAGGGCGCCAGCATGATGAACACAATCGGATTTGTGGAACAGGCCACGCATCTGTTGCAGCGTTTAAAGGGCATGGAGCTTTCCGGCGGCGATATTCAAAATCTTTCTTGTTATCTGACCGGCGAACAGATCGCCCCTGGCTGTTTCAATATTTCCCGGCTGCGGATCAGGGACAAGCATGGATTTCCGCACCACGCCTATAATCAGAAAATGAATATCGTTCTGGCGCCGCGCATAGCGGGGGGGCCCGGCGCCAATCTTTACCTCGGCATGCAGCAGGAGGCGATGAAGAATTGCGGCGCCGCTTCCGTCATCGGAGGGGAAATGGCGCGCAGTGGAGAGGATGAAAATCCTCCCCCCGTCCGGGACACGGCCGCTGCGTCAGCCAGAATGAATCAGCGCGAATAGAACTCGACGACGAGATTTGGCTCCATCACCACCGGATAGGGCACATCCGCAAGCTGCGGCGTGCGCACAAAGACCGTCTTCAGGGCGCGATGATCCACATTCAGATAATCCGGAACCTGCCGCTCGGGAGATTCCACCGCCTCCAGAACCACGCCCAGCTGGCGGGACTTCTCCCGGACCTCGATCACATCCCCTTCACGCACCCGGTAACTGGGAATAGTGACCCGTGCGCCATTCACCGTCACATGGCCATGGTTCACGAACTGACGGGCGGCGAAAACGGTGGGGACGAATTTGGAACGGTAAATCACCGCGTCCAGCCTGCGCTCCAGCAGGCCGACAAGGTTTTCACCTGAATCCCCGCGCACCCGCACAGCTTCTTCATAGATTCCGCGGAACTGCCGCTCGCTGATATTGCCGTAATAGCCCTTCAGCTTCTGCTTGGCGCGCAACTGGGTGCCGAAATCCGACAATTTGCTTTTGCGGCGCTGGCCATGCTGGCCCGGCCCATATTCGCGCCGGTTTACCGGGCTCTTGGGGCGGCCCCAGAGATTTTCCCCAAGACGGCGGTCAATTTTATGCTTCGAAGATTGCCGTTTCGACATTAATTCGTATCCAAGCTCTTACTGCTGAACGGGAAACGGGCCAGCCTCTCTCCAGCTGGCCCGTACGTTCCGGGTAATAGCCCAAGCCCGGTCAAGTGTCAATTCCTATCCCTGGTAAGCGGCCGGATCTGGAATTGCGAGCCACATGACATAGGCGGTAATCCCTGTCATCATCAGCAGGGCGACGATAAAGGGGGTTTCCGGCGTAAACTGGTATAGCGCCGCTCCAATTATGGGTCCCAGGCCAAAGCCGAGAGAACCTGCTGACATGCTGATCCCCGCAAGTCCGCCCTGCTCATAGGGCGCGACTTGCAGGCTGGCGGCGGCGGCGTTGCCAGGCTGGCTGAATCCAAGGCCCAGCCCCACCAGGACCATGCCAACAAGCAGCGGGATCAGCGTGGTGGAAAGAATCAGGATGGCAACCCCCACAAGAATTGCGGGCGCCCCAAATCGCAGCAGCACTTTGGGGGTCAGACGGAATGGCCGGATGATCAGAAATTGCGCCCCCATGGTGACGATCGCCATTAACGCCAGAGCGATTCCGACCCGGTTTGCGGTTTGCGCGGCCGTCAGATGCAGCACGTCCTGAAAATAGAACCCGCCTGTCTGGTGCACCGTCGCCATGACGTAGGAGGAAAAGAAATTGATGATCAGATAGGGCCGGATACGCCGGTCGGTGAAATGCAGCTTCTGCGCCCCGGGTGGCGCGGCGCGGCGCGGCGGTTTCCCACCCCCACACACTCAGAAATATGACCAGAAAGCAGCCAAGCCTGATCGCCGCTTC
>DMKG01000052.1:0-138 GCA_003454415.1 Alphaproteobacteria bacterium | reverse complement strand
CGGTTCCGGTAATAACATCCAGATCATCGCCGCACTGGCCAGGGCCACCATCGCCGCCACATACAGCGGGGCAAGCAGGCTGATCACCACCATGACGCCCCCGATCGCGGGCCCTAGAATCGAGCCAAGGCCGAATGC
>DMKG01000170.1:1024-2592 GCA_003454415.1 Alphaproteobacteria bacterium | reverse complement strand
CCGTGGCCGACGCGGTGCAGGCGGCGGGCAAGCTTGGCTTTCACATGTCCGCGCTGGGCGCGGATCTGCTCAGCCTGTCCGCACACAAATTCGGCGGCCCCCAGGGCGCCGGCGCCCTGATTGTCCGGGATGGGGTAAGGCTTGCCTCCCAGATGCGTGGCGGCGGTCAGGAGCGCGGCCTGCGCGGCGGCACTGAAAATGTCACAGCCATAACCGGATTTGGCCACGCCGCGCAACTTGCTCTGGAAACGATGGACGAACTGCCGGACCGCCTGTGCGATCTGCGCGGCCGTCTTGAAGCCGGCGTTACGGAAATCACGCCGCAGGCGGTGTTCTTTGGCCAGAACAGCCCGCGCCTGCCCAACACGTCCTGTTTTTCCCTTCCGGGGGTCAGGGCCTCCACGCTGGTGATGAATCTGGACCTGATGGGGGTTGCGGTCAGCGCGGGCGCCGCCTGTTCCTCCGGCAAGGTTACGCCCTCACCGGTCCTGCGCGCCATGGGCGTTGAAGAATCGCTCGCCGACGGCGCCATCCGCGTCAGTCTTGGCTGGGCCAATACGTCAGCGGACGTGGACGCGTTTCTGTCGGCATGGAAGACCATATGCGCGCGTTTGACCCTTCCAATGGCCAGTTGAGATCGGAAATATGAGCAAGAATCAGGAAACACTCGCAGCCATCGACGCCGTCGGCGCCTATAAACACGGTTTCGTCACCGAGATCGATTCCGAGTTCGCGCCCAAGGGGCTGAACGAAGACATCGTGCGCTTTATTTCCGCGAAGAAGGCGGAACCGGAATGGGTGCTGGAATGGCGGCTGCGCGCCTACCGCAGATGGCTCACCATGGAGGAGCCGCAATGGGCGAAGCTCGATTTGCCGCAGATCGATTATCAGGACGCCTATTACTATGCCGCGCCGAAGGGCTCCGGCAGCCGGCCAAAAAGCCTGGAAGAGGTCGATCCTGAACTGCTGGCCACCTATGAAAAACTGGGCATTCCGCTGCATGAACGCATGCTTCTGGCGGGGGTGGCGGTGGATGCGGTGTTTGACAGCGTTTCCGTCGTCACCACATTCAAGGAAAGACTGCGTGAAGCGGGGGTGATCTTCTGCTCCATATCAGAAGCGTTGCAGGATCATCCTGAGCTGACCCGAAAATATCTTGGCTCGGTCGTTCCCTATGCGGATAATTTTCATGCAGCGCTGAATTCGGCCGTTTTCAGCGATGGCACATTCGTCTATGTACCGAAAGGGGTGCGCTGCCCGATGGAGCTGTCCACCTATTTCCGCATCAACGCCGCCAATACCGGGCAGTTCGAACGCACCCTCATCATTGCGGACGAAAATTCCTATGTCAGCTATCTGGAAGGCTGCACCGCCCCGATGCGGGATGAAAATCAGCTTCATGCCGCCGTGGTGGAGCTTGTGGCGCTTGATGGCGCCGAAATCAAATATTCGACGGTGCAGAACTGGTATCCCGGCGACAAAAACGGCCGCGGCGGCATCTATAATTTCGTCACCAAGCGGGGGCTGTGCCGTGGCCGCAATTCGAAGATTTCCTGGACCCAGGTGGA
>DMKG01000170.1:577-801 GCA_003454415.1 Alphaproteobacteria bacterium | reverse complement strand
TATCCAAGCTGCATCCTGCAGGGAGAGGGCTCTTCGGGCGAGTTCTTCTCCATCGCCATCACCAATAATCATCAGCAGGCGGACACGGGAACCAAGATGATCCATCTTGGACGCAATACCAAAAGCCGGATTGTCGCCAAGGGCATCTCAGCGGGCAAGAGCCAGTCCACCTATCGCGGACTGGTCAGTATCCACCCGAAAGCCGAGGGCGCGCGCAACCATAC
>DMKG01000170.1:0-319 GCA_003454415.1 Alphaproteobacteria bacterium | reverse complement strand
CAGTGCGATTCGCTCCTGATCGGTGATAAATGCGGCGCCCATACTGTTCCCTATATCGAGGCGCGCAATCCAACCGCCCAGGTCGAACATGAGGCGACCACCTCAAGGCTGAGCGAGGAGCAGCTTTTCTATTGCCGCCAGCGCGGGCTGGATGCGGAAAGCGCGGTCGCCCTGCTGGTCAACGGGTTCTGCCGCGAAGTGTTGCAGCACCTGCCGATGGAGTTCGCGGTTGAAGCGCAAAAACTGGTAGGCGTCAGCCTGGAAGGAAGTGTGGGCTGATGGGCGCGCCAATGCTGGAAATCAAAGATCTGCATGTTTC
>DMKG01000103.1 GCA_003454415.1 Alphaproteobacteria bacterium | reverse complement strand
CGATCGCCATGCCCACGGCATTGCCAAGACCCTGCCCCAGCGGTCCTGTAGTCGTGTCAATGCCTGGCGCGTGGCCATATTCCGTATGTCCGGCGCACAATCCTCCCAACTGGCGGAAATTCCTGATCTCCTGAATGGTCATCCCGCTATATCCGGTGAGATACAGCAGGGAATAGAGCAGCATCGAGCCATGACCGGCGGACAGGACGAAGCGGTCTCTGTCCGGCCATTTGGGATCCGCCGGGTCATACTTCATGAACTGGGTGAACAGGACGGTGGCCACATCCGCCATGCCCATGGGCATTCCCGGATGTCCAGAATTGGCTTTTTGCACCGCGTCCATGCTGAGGGCGCGAATCGCATTGGCCATGCTGCGCTGCACAGTTTGCAATAACTGCCCTGTATTTCCTTCAACCGCCATAAATGAGCCTGCCCATTACCAGAGTTTCTCAGGTGATTGAACATGTTGCGCGGCGGTCGTCAAGTGCGGCCATCAAGGTTGACGCAATATACTGTAGCTGAGTAAGGTGTGTGCGCGTAACGTATTGATATAAAGCTGAATTGCATGGGCGCGCTGGAAGAAGCACAGCAAAGATTTCATCAGGCGGTCGAGGCGCTGGAGCAGGCCCATGCAAAGGCGGCGCAGCGGCAAAAGGCGGCCGATGAGGCGGTGCGCGCGCTTTCCGCCCTCAAATCCGATTACGCCGCTTTAGAAGCTGAGCATAAAGCTTTGCGCCAGCAATATAAAGAGATCGCCGAAAAACTGGATGAGGCGATTACAGGTCTGCGGGAGGTATTGGATGCGTGATGCATGTAACCAGTCATGGGATGGATGCAGATGGCGCAGGTAACGGTCGCCGTGAATGGCCGGGATTATGATCTTACCTGCGGCGATGGCGAAGAAGCCCATCTCCTTGAACTTGCCAGTTATATTGATGGCAAAATCACGGCTTTGCGCGGGGCTGGCGTCAATCTCAGCGATGCGCAACTGCTTCTGATGGCGGGGCTGGTGATAGCAGATGAATTGAGCGACGCGAAGGAGCCCGCGCGGGAGGGGGATGCGGTCATGAATTCCTTTACCGAAACCATGACGCAAACCCTTGATGCGATGGCCTCCAGGCTGGAAAAAATGGCTGCACAGATTGAAGCTTCCTGATTCATGTCCATGACTGGCGGGCGGAGTGCTGATCGCGCAAAATTGGAGATGAGGGTAAAATCGCGCGCGCTTCGTGCGGAATTGTTCCATCGTGCAACCCCCGAGACTTACGTCAGGGCCGCGGCGCATTTTACCGGATCCGTCGAAATTCCAGCAGGAGGCGTTGTTGCGGGTTACTTGCCCATCAGGGATGAGTTCGATCCCCGTCCCCTGTTGGAAGCCCTTGCGCGGCGGGGGGCGGCGCTTTCGCTTCCTGTAATCGACGGTGATACGGGCAGGCTGATTTTCCGGGAATGGCGTTCCGGCGATCCCCTGCGGCCAGCCGGCAATGGCACCATGGGGCCGGAATCCGGGAAGCGGGAGGTGGTTCCGGATGTGGTGATCACCCCCTTGCTGGCCTTCGACCGCAAGGGGGGGCGGCTGGGCTATGGTGGTGGATATTATGACCGGACTCTTCGGGTTTTGCGCGCCATGGGCAGGTGCAGGCAGGCTATAGGACTGGGCTTTGCTGGCCAGCGTGTGCCGCAGGCGCCGATGACCCGCGATGATGTGCGTCTAGACGCAATTGTTACAGAGGATGGCGTAATTTGGGCGCAGGACGCGGCAATCTTCTGATAGACTGTTTTTATTGTCTGGATATCACTATTATTCCCAGCTTACCGCCTTATTTACTCATACTGGTTTAATCATACAGGCCCAATCAGCATGGAAAACCACGCAAGCATGATAATGAGGTGTGATATGTGGAAGCTTACGCAACTTTTCATAATCTTCCGTAATTTGGCGGTTGTATTTTCCCTCATGATCGTCCTGCCTCATGGCGCGATGGCTGCGTCCAAACCGAAGCCATTGCCGGATATAGGCATTGACGAGGGTGATGAGCTGTACAAGCGTGGTCATTATGAAAAGGCCGTGGACTGGTGGAAGGACGCGGCGCAAAAGGGCAGCGTGAACGCCCAATACCGTCTGGGCGCGGCGTATAATGATGGGGTTGCCCGCGCGAAGGAAGTGATTGTCCCTCAGGATTTCAAGGAAGCCGCGAAATGGCTCATTCAGGCGGCGGAACAGGGAGATGAGCGGGCGCAGTTTGACCTGGCGGCGCTCTATGATAACGGCCTCGGCGTGGAAAAATCACATACAGAGGCGGCGCGCTGGTATCTGGCGGGCGCGCAACGGGGGCAGGTCGCCTGTCAGTATAATATCGCAGTCATGTATGAGGACGGCATTGGAGTCCAGAAAGATCTGGTGGAAGCCTACAAGTGGTATTATCTGGCCGCGCAACAGGGGTTTGTCGAATTCGGCGGACCTGCGCTGGAGAAACTGGGCCGCCAGCTCCAGCCAGCCCAGGTGCGCAGCGCCATACAGATGGCCAAGGTGATGAAACCTATTCCACCGGTGCGCTGACCAGGAGGTTGGCGGGTGGAATTGCTGCTTCTACGATAAAAGTGGCGGCTGCTTATAGCAATTTCACATCCTTTAATTACATGAGACAGATACAGATATTGGCTCAGATACCGGTTAGTGAACCATATGAATCTGACACCCATTAGGCTTTGGCAGAGCCAAAGCCTAATGGGTGT
>DMKG01000028.1 GCA_003454415.1 Alphaproteobacteria bacterium | reverse complement strand
GCGAGGAAAGCGCCGAGCGCCATGGACAGGCCAGCGGCATGGGTGCTGACGGCCGTGACCAGTATCGCCAGCAGGGTGAGAGCCATCAGGACTTCGGGATTACGCGAATCTGCGACCGCCCGGAAAAGAGGCCGCAGGGTCAGCCGTCCCGCCAGGATGATGACGCCCACGGCAAAGACCGATTTGCCCAGCGCTATCGCCAGGGTTGCCGGCAGGGCGGACTGTCCCTCTCCCAGCGCGTTCACCAGTACGAGCAGGGGCGCGACCGCCAGATCCTGCAGCAGCAGGACAGCAAAGACCGCGCGGCCAAGATTCGATGAAAACTCATTACGCTCCAACAGCATTTGCGTGGCGATGGCGGTGGAGGACATGGCGAGACAGAAGCCGAGCACGATGGACGCTTCAATCGTATTTCCCCAGGCCCAGGAAATGACGCCGATAATCGCACCCGTTACCGCCATCTGGGCGCTGCCCAGGCCAAAAATCAGCCGCGCCATGCTGCGCAGACGGTCTGCCGACAATTCCAGGCCAATGGTGAACAGGAGAAAAACCACGCCTAATTCGCCCAGTGTGCGGGCGTCTTCTATATCGCTTATGGCCTTCAGGCCAAAGGGACCGATAATTACGCCTGTCAGCAGATAGCCAAGAACGGGACTGATCTTGAAACGCTGAAAAACCGAGGTCACCAGAACAGCCGACAGAAGGAAAATGATGGCCTCGCGCAGATAGGACGGCGCAGGTATGTCCGCCAGAGCGATTTGAAGGATTTCCATGGCTTATTCCGCCAGAACCTGAGCTGAGTTTTTCTTTTTGCGCCAGGCTGTCCATTTTTCCCGCAGCGCGGCGGGCAGCGCCAGCGCGCAAGGGGTGACCACAAGGGTGAGCAGCGTAGCGAAGATCAAGCCGAACACCACGGCGGTCGCCATCTGCACCCACCAGGAAGCGGCCGGCGAGCCATAGACGATTTCACGGCCCACAAAGTCGAATTCCACTTTCAGCATCATGGGCAATAGGCCGGAAATCGTGGTCATGGTGGTAAGCGCCACGGGCCGCAGACGCTGAGCCCCGGTTCGAATGATGGCGTCCTGCAGGGGGTAGCCGTCCCGGATAAGTTGCTGATAGGTGTCGATCAGAATGATGTTGTTCTTTACCACAATACCGGTGAGCGCGACAATTCCGGTGCCTGTCATGATCACGCTGAAGGTCTGTCCCGTTATCAGCAGCCCCAGAAACACGCCTACGGTGGACATGATCACGGCGGAAAGGATCAGCGCCGAGTGGTAGAAACTGTTGAACTGGGCGATCAGGATCAGGGCGATCAGGAATAAGGCCACCGAAAAAGCCACGATCAGAAAGTTCTGGGCCTCACGCTGCTTTTCATCGGCGCCGCGGAAACGCACCGTGATTTCAGGTCCCAAATTCGCATCTTTCAGCCATTGCGAGATTTCCGTCACCTTCTCGCTGGCCAATACTCCGTCAGCGGCGTCGGCGCTGATGGTCATGACATTGTTGCCGTCGACCCGTTCGATAGTGGTGGTGTTTTGCGCTGCAGTACGGGAAACGAAGTTGGAAACCGGAACCAGACCGTCTTTCGTGCGCACCCGCAGACGGTCCAGCTGATCGATATTGCGGTCTGCGAAGGGATAGCGCACGCGGATTTCGACTTCGTCTTCGGAATCGTCCGGCCGGTACTCCCCGATTTTCACCCCATCAGTGATCATCTGCATCATCACGCCGATATTGGTGATGTCGGCGCTGAAACGCCCGGCTTGCGCCCGGTCCACCTTGACCTGCCATTCAATCCCCGGCAGCGGCCGGCTGTCTTCTATGTCAACGAGGCCCGAAACCTGATTGCGCATGTAATCGGAAATACGCAGCAGCGCGGCGTCGAGCTTCGCCTTCTCGTGTGAAGTGATCTCCAGGATGATATCCTTGTTGACCGGCGGACCGCCCTCCTGTTTGCGCGCATGAATGCGGATGCCGGCAATGCCGTTTGTGCGCTGCCGGATTTCCGCCAGTATCTCGTTCATGCCGCGATCGCGTTCATTCCAGTCCACGAGTTCCAGGCGGATGGTGCCGATGCTGTCGCGCGGCGCGCCCTCCCGTCTGCCGCTGGTGTTCCGTCCCGTCTGGGTATACACCGTGCGGATATCCTCGACGGCGAGAATCTGCCGCTCGACCAGCAGCGTAAGGTCCCGCATCTGCGTCGCGGAAAGATTGCCCTGGGCGGCCACATGAACGATGGCGCTGCCGGATTCCGTATCGGTGAAAAACTCCATACCCCTTCCCAAAGCGCCGTAGGCGCTGGAGACAAGAATCAGCGCCGCGGCGGCGGCGGCGAGAACCTTCACCGGATGATGCAAAAGACGCCCGATCAGGCGCGCGTAATATCCCGTGAGGCCGCCGAGATCCTTCAGATCGCCGCGTTCCGCCGCCTTGATGGTATTCAGGGTCTCCAAATCTTCGGCGCCAGGCTTGCCGAAAAGCGCGCCAAGCGAAGGCACGAACACAACCGCCACCAGAAGCGATGCGGACATGATGAAGATCATGGTCAAAGGCAGGTAACGCATGAACTTTCCGGTAACGTCAGGCCAGAACAGCATAGGCAGAAACGCCACGAGGGTTGTGGCGGTAGAGGAAACGATAGGCCAGAACATGCGCTTTGCAGCGGCGATATAGGCCTGTGCGCGCGGCGCCCCTTCGATCATCTGGCGGTCGGCGTATTCGACGACGATGATCGTGTCATCCACCAGCATGCCAACGGAAAGGATCAGTCCGAACATCACCATCATGTTGATCGTAAGCCCCGTCAGTCCAAAAAGCAGAAAGCCAATCAGATAGGACGCGGGAATGGAAATTCCGACCAGCGCCGCCGACCGCCATCCCAGGGCGGACAGAATCACGATCATCACCAGCGCGATGGCGGTGAGTACGGCCGCTTCCAGACTGTCCAGCATGCCGAGTATCCAGCGTGAATCATCCTGCGCGACCGTGAGCCGGATGCTTGCCGGAAGGTGTTTCGCCTGTTCTGCGACGACCTCCCGCACATCTTTGGTCGTGTCCAGTATGTTGTAGCCGATACGTTTGGAGACGTTGAGGGAGATGGAGGATTTGCCGTTCAGCCGCGCAAATGACGTGCGGTCCTTGAATGTGCGGCGGATATCCGTCAGATCGCCAAGGGTCACGACGGCGTCGCCCACCACCCTGACCGGAAGGCTGTTGACGTCGGCGGCGGTCTCGAAAAGCCCCGGCACCTTGACGGCGAAGCGGCCCCCGCCCGTATCCAGTACGCCTGCGGCGATCATGCGGTTGTTCAGCGTTACGGCGTCAAGCAGTTCGCGGGGAGAGATGTTATAGGATTCCAGCTTGGTCGGGTTTACCACTACTTCCAGCAATTCCTCGCGCTGACCACCCAGTTCCGCCTTGAGCACGGAGGGGATCGCTTCGATTGCGTCCTGAAGGATGCGCGCATGGCGCAGCAGGGTGCGTTCAGGCGCGTCGCCAGACAGGGTGACGGTTATGACTGGAAACAGGCTGGCGTTGAATTCGGCGACAGTAGGATCTTCGGTGTCATCCGGCAGGTCAGCCTTGGTGAGATCAACCTGTTCACGCACATCCGTCAGCGCTTTCTGCTGATCGAAATTCACATCGAATTCAAGGTAAAACCCCGCATGCCCCTGGGACGCGACCGAGCGCATTTCCTTGAGCCCTTCCACGCCCCGTAATCTGGACTCCATGGGTTTGACCAGCAGGCGCTCCGCATCCTCCGGAGAAATTCCAGGATGCGGGGCGGAAACGAATACAAAGGGGATGGGGACGTCCGGGTCGGCTTCCTTGGGCACTGTGAAATAGGAATAAAGGCCCCCCACCAGTATAGCGGCAAGGGCGGTCAGGATCAGTCGCTGGCGTTCGATCAGATTATCCAGAACCCCCTTCATAGCGCGCCTTCAGCGGGAGACGGGTTGGAATATGTAACATCCACTTGCGCGCCATCGGATACATATTCCTGGCCAACCGTGATCAGTTTCACGGTCTGCGGCAGGCCGGTAATCCAGACCCCATCTGATCTGTTGGCGATGATCGTTACCGGTATGAAGCGGGCGCGGCTTTCCTCATCCACCACCCGCACCCCCAGAATCCCTTCGTCGTTCAGGGTCAGACTGGCGGGTGAGATGAAATGCGCATCGACCGTCGCTGTCGCAATGCGGATGTCCGCGGTAATCCCGTCGCGCAGGGAGCCGTCAGGATTTGGGGTTTCCAATTCGATGCGAAAGGTGCGGGTCGCGGGCTCTGCGGTGGAGGCGATGAAACTTACCACCCCATCTACGGTTTCGCCGGTGACTAGTTGGGCGCGGCCCGTGCCGCCAATCTTAAAGCCGTTGATGTCGCGTTCCGACACCTGTCCGATCAGCAACATAGGATCGCTGTCCACAATCCGGGCGCAAACGCCCCCCTCATTGAGGAAATCGCCGATCTCCACGGGCAGCGCTTCGATTACGCCGTCAAAGGGGGCGGTGATGTCGATGTCCGACATGGCGATCTCCGCCCGCTTGAGCGCGGCCTGAGCGGCGTCCAGCGCAGCCTTTGCGGTCGCCACCTGACTGGGCGAACGGTGGCCCCTGCGCGCGAGTTCCTCCGCGGCGTTGTAATCCAGCCTGCGGCTCGCCACCAGGGCGCGGGCTTCTTCGGCGTTGGCGCCGCGGGCGTCAACGGTCAATTTACAGATGAGATCGCCTTTCTTCACCTCGCTGCCCTGGAGAAAGGGCAGGGCGGCGACATGGCCCTGCACGCGCGCGCGCAGATCAACTTTTCGGCTGGCTTCGGTGCGGCCGCGAATCACCGCTTCACCGGGATGCGGCTGGGCAGTGATGATTTCGCCGCGCACCTTGACGCGCGCGGGCGTTGTCTCCGGCTCATTATTGTGGGCCTTGGGCGCGTCATCACTGAATTGCCCGGACAGCATCCAGGCGCCGATCGCCAGGACGACGCCGCCAGCGATGACATGGGAGCGTTTCATCACCTATCTCGCATGCGCGGGCGTGGCCGCCCTGGTGGAGCGAATTTGACATTTAAGTCCCGGTTGCGGAGAAGTCCATTCTCAAACGTCAAATTCAATAGCTCCACTAATATCATATCCTTGCTAGTGACCTTGTGAATCTGAAGTTCGTTTCGCATTATCGGACCGGTATGACGAACTTCAGATTCGGGTCA
>DMKG01000127.1:9281-9642 GCA_003454415.1 Alphaproteobacteria bacterium | reverse complement strand
ACCTCGAAAGGCTGGCGCAGGATCATCTGCAGCACGGGACGGGCGAAATAAACCGCCAGGTCACGGCCATTAATAGTGAAACGTCCGCTGCCAGGCTTGATCCATACCCGCGCAATTGCGTTCTTGCGCTTGCCGGTGGCGTAAGCGCGGCCAAGACTGTCGATTTTCGGCTCCGCGAGCGGGGCGTCCCCCGAAACGGGGATATCGCCCTGTGGGTTCGCCGCCTCTTGCTCCAGACGGCGCGCCCTGCTTTCCAGCGCGCCTTTCAGATCGCCAAGCCCTTTTTTATCCTGCGCCATCCTCAGCCTATCCTCGTATTCTTGCGGTTCAACGATTTGAAATCCACCTGTTGTGGCGCCTG
>DMKG01000127.1:349-9030 GCA_003454415.1 Alphaproteobacteria bacterium | reverse complement strand
AATCCACCTGTTGTGGCGCCTGCGCGGCATGGGGATGCTCCGCATCCGCATAAATGCGCAGATTGCTCAACTGCTGACGGCCAAGGGGGCCATGGGGCAGCATGCGCTGGACCGCCTTGGACAGCAGACGCTCGGGATGGGCGCCCGCCAGAGTATGACCTGCAATCCGCTCCTTGATGCCGCCCGGATGGCCGGTGTGATAGTGGAATTTCTTGTCCCGCAGCTTGTTGCCCGTCAACCGCACCTTCCGCGCATTGATGACGATGATATTGTCGCCGCAATCCAGATGCGGGGTATAGGTGGCCTTGTGCTTACCACGCAGACGCATGGCGATGAAGCTGGCCAGCCGGCCGAGCACCGCGCCTTCAGCGTCAACCAGCAGCCATTTCTTGTCGATTTCCAGCGCTTTCGCCGAATAGGTTTTCATGAACGCTCTCCAAGTCCTCTGCCCCATAGGACGGGGCCGGAATGGAGCGCAGTATGCGATTATTCTGCTGCAAGTCAAGAAGTGTTTTTCAAAAAAACTCTTATATTTCAATAAGATAAAAATACGGTATTATTTTACCTCATGCCGGGCGCTGCAGGCCGGCCCCCGAGATCTGGCGAGGAGCCGCGCTCTGACAGTCAGGGCCAACATGCATCGGCTCTTGCCTGCCGCGCCGCAAATACAGGACAGAACTATGCCGATCATTGAGGGATAAGGCGTATCTCCCCCTTCGCGATCTGAAGCGGGATTTCCTGGCGTCTGGGCGGATCGCGCCAGACGCCAGCCACGATGATTGCAGCATGGCAAAAGCCATAAAGAAATAGTGTAGCGGGGGCTATTTCCCTCCGCGCGCCGCGGCGAAGGCCGGCCGGCCCAGACAGCGGCCAAGCCAATCCGCTACATTGGGATAGGGCGCCAGATCGAACTTCGCCATCTGCAGCCAGGAAAGCACCCCCGCCACGTTCAGATCGGCGATGGAAAAGTTTGAACCCAGAAGATAGTCCTTCCCCGCCAGCGCGCCGTCCAGCACTTTCAGGGCCGCCCCCAGCTTGGTATTGGCGGCCGCCACTTCCGAGTCCGGCGTGCCCGGGTTCATCCGCTTCATCAGCAGCGTGAGGGCCGGCCCCTCCGCTTCGGTCACGGCCCAGAAGCTCCATTGCAGGGCGCGCCCCTCATCGCCGATATTCTTGGGTTGCAGGTCGCCGCCATATTTCTTCGCAAGATACAGATTGATGGCCAGCGATTCACACAACACCACCCCGTCGTCATCGATCGCCGGAATATGGCCGTTAGGATTGATTTTCAGAAAGTCCGGCTCCCGCGAACCACCGGTATTGGTGATAGGCACATTCTTGTAATCTATGCCCAGTTCCTTCGCCAGCCAGAGCACGCGCAAGGCGCGCGATTGGGGAATTCCGTATATTGTCAGCGCCATCATTCTCTCCCTGTATTATGGACAATCCGCAGCCGGACGCCTTATTATCCGTAAGGGACAGTTAATCAGAATATTTCCATGGACACAATGGACAGGCAGGCCGAATGGAAAACGAGCAATACAGCGACGAGAAACTTTCCAAAATCCTGAAGGCCACGAAGACCATAGCCGTGGTCGGCGCCAGCCCCGAGCCCAACCGGCCCAGCTACAGCGTCATGCAGTTTCTTCAGAAGCGCGGTTTTCGCATCGTCCCGGTCAATCCGCGCGCCACGGGCCAGACCATACTGGGCGAAAAGGTCTATGCCAGCCTCGCGGAAATCCCCTTTCCCGTCGACATGGTGGATGTCTTCCGCGCCTCCGACGCCGCCGGACAGGTCACGGACGAAGCCATCGCCATCAAGGCCAAATGCGTCTGGATGCAGTTGGGCGTACGGAACCCCGCCGCCGCCGCCCGCGCCCGCGCCGCCGGACTGGATGTCGTCATGGACCGGTGCAGCAAGATCGAATATGGGCGGCTTTCAGGACAGATCGGTTTCATGGGCGTGGATACCGGCATCATCAACAATTCGCGCCGCCGCCGCGTTTGAAAGGAAACACCATGAGCAGTTACGGTTTCGACACCCTTGCCATTCATGCCGGCGCCGCCCCCGACCCCTCGACCGGCGCGCGCATCACCCCGATCTATCAGACCGCTTCCTATGTGTTCGATGATGTGAACCATGCCGCGGCCCTGTTCAATCTGCAGGAATTCGGCAATATCTATTCCCGCATCACCAATCCCACCAATTCGGTGCTGGAATCGCGCATAGCAGCCCTGGAGGGGGGCAGCGCGGCCCTGGCCGTGGCGTCAGGCCACGCGGCGCAATTCCTTGTCTTCCATACCCTGATGGAAAATGGGGATGAGTTCATCGCCGCCAACAAACTTTATGGCGGCTCCATGAACCAGTTCGCCCACGCCTTCGCCAAAATGGGCTGGCATGTGAAATGGGCCGAGGCCACGGAGCCGGAAAGCTTCCGCCGCGCGCTCAGCCCCAGAACCAAAGCGATCTTCATTGAAAGCCTGGCCAATCCTGGGGGCATCGTCACAGATATCGCCGCCATCGCAAAAATCGCGAAAGAGGCGGATATCCCGCTGATTGTCGACAACACCCTGGCCACGCCCTATCTGTGCCGCCCGCTGGAGCATGGCGCGGATATCGTTGTGCATTCCGCCACCAAATTCCTGGGGGGCCATGGCAATTCCATTGCCGGTCTGATCGTAGATGGGGGCAAGTTCAACTGGTCGAACGGAAAGTACCCCGCACTTTCCGAACCCAGCCCCAGCTATCACGGAATGAAACTCCACGAAACCTTCGGGAATCTGGCTTTCGCCATTGCCTGCCGGGTTCTGGGGTTGCGCGATCTGGGCCCGGCGCTCGCCCCCATGAATGCCTTTCTGGTGCTGACCGGTATGGAAACCCTGGCGCTCCGCATGCAGCGCCATTGCGACAACGCCCTTGCGGTTTCCAGGCATCTTCAGGGCCATAAACAGGTGGAATGGGTTTCCTATGCCGGACTGCCGGACAGCCCGTTCCACGGGCTTGCCACGCGCTACATGCCAAAGGGCGCGGGCGCCGTGCTCACCTTCGGTGTAAACGGCGGCTATGACGCCGGCGTGAAACTGGTCAGCGAGGTGAAATTATTCAGCCATCTGGCCAATATCGGCGACACCCGCAGCCTGATCATCCATCCCTCCTCGACCACGCACCGGCAGCTTGAGAAGGAGGCCGCCATCGCGGCCGGCGCTGGCCCGGATGTCGTACGCCTGTCTGTAGGGATCGAGGATGCGCAGGATATCATCGCCGATCTCGACCAGGCGTTCGCAAAACTCTGATCACTGGCCCAGCAGAAGGTAGTTCGCGCTGGGCCGGCCCAGATCCGCCTTCCTCAGTTCACGCATAAGAATATCCGCGGCGGCGACGGAATAATGCACCGGGTCCCAGTAATTCGTATCCGTCGTGGTGAAGGGGCTTTCGATCATGAAATCCGCAATCACCGTATTTGGCGTCGCCGCGCCAATCTCTGCGATCCGCTTCTTGCACTCTGCCCATTCCGCTCCGCTCCTGCTGCCGGCAACGGATTGGCGCGCTGAGTGATAGGGGGCGATGAAAACGATCTTTCTTGTAGTGCCGGGAAATCCGGACAGCATCCCGCCCAGCATGGTCAGCGCGGGAAAATCCAGTTTCGACGGATCGAATCCCGCAGGCGTTTTCACCTCACGCAGACCATTGCTGCGCGCAGCGGCGAGTGAAACCCGCACTTTCCCCAGATCATAGACGGCGGGATCGGGAAGAAAATTGGTATAGCCATCCAGTCCGTATTTTTTTCTCCTGAAACCCAGCAAGGTGGCGGCCTGACGGCCCGCCTGCTCCAGGGTGTAAAGATCAAACTGATGAAGGAAATCATTGTACGGATTTTCATCATACATCCACTCCGGAAACGGGCGCGGCGTATATTGCTCTATTTCATCTTTGGTCTTGCACCAGACCAGATCAACCCCAAGGATTACGGTTTTCGGATCGGGATGATGACGGGAATACACCTGGGCCAGCCGGAACTGTTCATAAGCTGTGGCGCTGTTCATGGAAAGATTTGCGAAATTCCCGCCAAACAGTTCATTCAGCATCTGCGGCCGCAGCAGCCGCGCCGTCGACGTACCGAACACCGCGCTGTCGAATTTCTCCTTACGCGCCAGCGCCGGAAACGAGAAACGGGCATTCGAGGCGATGGGGACGCGTTCCAGTGGAGGCGACAAAGGCAGCGTGTCGAACGGATCGACAATAAAGGCGAACAGATAAAGAAATAACCCGGCGCCGATGCCTCCGCCAAACAGGAATCGCGCGAAACCGGCCCACTCCTTCTGGCGAACGGGATCAGAACTGAAAATAAATGAATTCACTCTGCAATCCCCCGCCGATCAGCAGCACCAGAAAAACCGCCACCGCGCCGGCCGCCAGCCCAACGCCACGCCAGGGGCGGAGACGCTCCAGAATGGCGCTCTGGCTGGATGGGCCGCACAGTGCGGCAATCGTCCCCACCCCCAACACCAGGTAATTCTCAGTAGAGCCTATAACGGCGCCGCCCATCCCATGCCAGCCCACAAGGGATTGATAGATGGACCAGGTCGCCGTAAAACTCTCGGTACGGAACAGCACCCATGTCGCGCCGATGAACAGGGTCATGCAGGCCCAGCCAAGCAGCGAGGGCATGGAAAACCCCGCCCGGCGCCAAAGGATATTTGCGGCCACCCCCACCCCATGCATCGCGCCCCAGACCACATAGGTCCAGTTCGCCCCATGCCACAACCCTCCAACCAGCATGGTGAGAAACATGTTCCGCGCCTGACGCCATACGCCGCCCTGGTTTCCGCCCAGCGGAATATACACATAGTCCCGGAGAAAACGGCTTAAAGTCATATGCCAGCGCCTCCAGAAATCCTGAATCGCGGTGGCCATATGCGGACGATCGAAATTGAACGGAATGGCGAATCCGAACATCAGCGCCATCCCTATGGCCATGTCCGAATAGCCGGAAAAATCGAAATAGAGCTGCAGCATATAGGCATGCACGGAAAGCCACGCTTCTCCCAGATTCAGAACGCCCCCCGCCAGCGCGCGCTTGTACAGCGGCGTCGCCATGCGTGCGGCGCTATCGGCGATGAGGACTTTTTTCGTAAGCCCCACGATAAACATCACGGCGCCGCGCGACAGGCGCTCCGCAAGCCCGGGACGCAGGGGATCAAAATGGAACTGGCCGATGATTTCATTATGCCGGACGATCGGGCCTGAAATCAGATGCGGGAAGAAAGCGACGAACAGCAGATAATCTCTCAAGTTATGCGCCGGGAAAGGTTCGCCACGGGCGGCGGCGCGCCGCATGTCCATCTGGTACGAGATGTGCTGAAAAGTGAAAAAACTGATGCCCAGAGGAAGAATGATTCCTGTGGGGGCATAGTTCCAGACGCCGAACGCGGCAAGAGTGCCGGTAATGAAGTCGGCGTATTTGAACAGCGCGATGACGCCCACATTGAACGCCACCCCAGCAAGGGGAATCCAGGAATATCGGCGCAGCCGCGCGAAGATCAGGGCGATCAGCCAGTTTCCAACAGTCGAGCCGATGAGAATCGGCAGAAACCGGATGTCCCAATAGCCATAGAAAATCAGCGACGCCACTGCCAGCGCCCAGAGGCGCGGTCCCTCATGCCTTGCAAGGGCGTAATAGACCCCCAGGGTCAACGGCAGGAACAGCAGGATGAAAACTTCAGAATTGAAAAGCATTCCGTCCCGCGATCTCTCCCGCCATCCGCATCCGCGTCAGCCCTTCTTCGAACGTGCACGGACTTACCCCAAGCCGCGCCTGCATGGGTGCAATATCAAACGCCTTGTCTTCCAGCAAGCGCTGAACCTCATCCGCCGTCACGGAGGGCAGACCCGGCGTCATCCGGCTCATGCGGGCGAGCAGGCGCATCCCCCGGATCGGAATGGAAATGATCTTCACCTCACGTCCCACCGCCTTCCCGCACGCCTTGACCAGGGCTGCATAGGAAAGCGCTTCCGCACCTGCTATCACCAGCGGCGGACCACTGACCTCCTGTCCTATGGCGGCAATCAGCGCGCGCACCACATCGTCCCGGTGGATGGGCTGCATCAGCGCCGCTCCCGCCTGCGGCATGGGGACGAAGGGCGCCCGTCGGACGATGCGCAAAATCCGCGATATGTTATTGTCCCCGCCTCCATAAATCATGGTCGGATGGAGGATCACCCCCTTCACGCCTGCATACGCTGTTTCCGCGTCCATGACCTGAGCCGTCTTCTGATCCGGAAAACGGGTGAATTTGCGGGTCGAGCCAAGAGTAATCAGCCGTAAGGACGGCTCGGGAAGCGCCTTGATGATGGCGCGCGTGTGTTTGACATGCGCTACATTGATGGCGCAGTCCACCTCCGCCAGGACTTGCTTCAGCAGTGGGCCATCCCGGTCAAGATCAAGGGCGACCTGGGCCGTTCCATATCCCAGAAACCGGAAACGTTCCGCCCTCCGGGCGATCGTTACGAGTTTCGCGCCCCGCTCCAGCAGCGCTGGCGCCAGGGCGCGACCCACATTTCCCGTCGCGCCGATAATCGCAACCCGCATTCCCCTCATTGGGGTTTTGCCGCCTCTTTTTTGGGCGTGGACATTTCAATGCCATTATCCCTGAAGGCGCGCGCAATCGCCAGCATGACCTCACTCCTGGGGGTGACCCGACCGGAGCGGGTAATATCATCCACCCAGAATCCGAGAGAGAAAACCAGGCTATCGCCGGCGAACTCCTGCAACGTACAGTTCACCGGGTGAAGATGGGAAATATTTTCATAGGCGCTTGCGCATTCCCGCATCAATTTTTGCGCTAGATCCAGATCGCTGCCCGCAGAAACACTTACCTTTATTTCGATCAGGGCGCTGTTATCCGTAAGTGTCCAGTTGGTGATGCGGCTGGTGATGAATTCTTCGTTCGGCACCATAATCTCGCGCCCATCTCCCGCATCGATCAGCGTGTACCGTATGCCTGTATTACGAACGATTCCGGCAATCCCGCCGCTAAGTTCCACCCTATCCCCTTTTTTTACGGATTTTTCCAGCAGCAGAATGATCCCGCTGACGAAATTCGCAGAAATTTTCTGCAGACCGAGACCGATACTGACGCCAAGCGCGCCGCCAAAGACGGCGAAGGTGGACGGATCGATCCCCGCCAGATTCAGCCCCAGCATGATCAGGATGAAATACAGGAAGACCTGCAGCACTTTGACCAGAAGGTCCTGCATGCTGCCTTCAAGCCAGGTCGCCCGCGCCATGGATTTTTCAATGGCGCCAGAGATAAAACTGGCGGCCCAGGACAGGACAATTATCCCAAAAAGGCCGCTGATGACGCGGTAGAAGGAAATATCCACCGCGCCGATCTTGTAGGTCATGGCGCCGGTGTTGAGCGTCTTGCGGAACGGCTCAAGAAACCCGAGATAGTTGAACACCACAAGAAGCAGAACGATGACCAGAATCAGGGTCAGCAAGGACCTGCGTCCGGGTTGCAGAAACGCCAGAAGATAGTTTTTCATTCGGCAGCGACTTCCGGCACAGGAAGTCCATCCTTATTGGACGATTATTGCAGCTCCTGCTTAGCCGCCGCTCTTGATCTGGGCCCGGGCCTCGGCAAGCAATTCGTCCATTTCACGGCGAATCTGATGCTCTGAAAAGCTCAGGCCCTTGGCCTCCATGTCTCCCTTCACCTTTCGCAGCACGTCATCATCCCCGGCCTCCTGAAAATCTGCTTTGACCACCTCCTTGGCGTAGGATTCGGCCGCGTCGCCCTTCAGACCCATCTTCTGCGCCGCCCATAGGCCGAGAAGCTTGTTTCGCCGGGCCATGGCTTTGAATTCCATTTCAGAATCCAGCGCGAATTTACGCTCAAAACCCTTTTCGCGTTCGTCAAATGTACTCATCGGCGTGGGTGACTCCTCTAAAAAAAATCGTGCTTTGCACAGCTTTAGCGGGATTGCAGGAAACCGGCAATGGCCCGTCCCAAAATCCCATCCTCTGCCTATAGATAACCTATATATAAGACGTTATGCGCATTGTGCGAAGCAGCAGTTTAGGTTAGTTTCCCGCTTTATCTCCGGCCGTGGACGGATATGTTCCTCCCTGGCCCTATCTTCAGGAAAAAATATGAGCCGCCGCAGAAAAGTGTATGAGGGCAAGGCCAAGATTCTTTACGAAGGGCCGGAACCTGGCACTTTTATCCAGTATTTCAAGGATGACGCCACAGCCTTCAATGGCATGAAGCGGGAAACCGTCGTGGGCAAGGGCATTTTGAATAACCGCATCTGCGAACATATCATGACGCAACTGACTGGAATTGGCGTGCCAACCCATTTCATCAAGCGGTTGAACATGCGCGAACAGCTCATTCGTGCGGTTGACATCATTCCACTGGAAGTTGTGGTGCGCAATGTCGCTGCAGGCTCCATCGCCAAGCGTCTGGGCATGGAGGAAGGCACCCCCCTGCCCCGCTCGATTATCGAATTCTATTACAAGAACGACGAGTTGAACGATCCGCTGGTTTCCGAAGAGCATGTCACCGCCTTCGGCTGGGCCAACACCCAGGATCTCGACGAGATGCTGCAATACGCGCTGCGCGTGAACGACTTCCTCTGCGGTCTCTTTCTTGGCGTCGGCCTCAAGCTGGTCGACTTC